>CAIYCP010000354.1 GCA_903924715.1 uncultured beta proteobacterium | reverse complement strand
TCAAACATCTCTCGTTTCACCACGTGCTCTGGGCACGCAGGATAACCGGGCGCCGGCCGAATCCCCTGATACGCCTCTTTAATCATTTGCTCGTTCGTTAACACTTCGTCGGGTACGTAGCCCCAGATATCTTTGCGAACACGGGCGTGAAGCGCCTCGGCAAAGGCTTCGGCCAAGCGGTCGGCCAACGATTTGAACATGATGGCTGAATAATCATCATTGGCGCGTTCAAATTCTTGTTCTTTTTTCTCAATACCCAAACCCGCGGTTACCGCAAACAAACCGATATAGTCCATCACGCCCGACTCTTTGGGCGCAATGTAATCGGCCAAACATTTATTTTCAACGCCTTCACGCTTAATACCCTGCTGACGTAAACCACGCCACGTGAACAATATTTTTTGACGCGTTTCGTCTTGATAGATTTCAATATCGTCGTCGTTAACGGTATTAGCCGGATAAAAGGCGACAGCACCATTTGCAGTCACCCAGCGGCCATCGATCATGCGCTTGAGCATCGCCTGACCATCTGCATACACAGCGCGCGCTTGTTCGCCCACGACCTTATCATCCAGGATCGCCGGGAACTGTCCAAACAAACTCCAGGTTTGAAAGAACGGCGTCCAATCGACAAACGTTGCAAGCTCAGCAAGATCAAAGTTTTTAAAGGTACGTCGACCAATAAACTTGGGACGAGGTGGCGAGTAGCCTGTCCAATCAATCGCGGGTTTTGCCGCGCGGGCATCCAGCAACGACATCAAGGGTGTCGCTTTGCGTGCCGCGTGACGACGACGAACATCTTCGTACTCGACTGCAAGCTCTTCAAGGTAGGTGTTGGCTGTTTCAGAAACCAGATTTTGCGCGACGCCGACAGAACGACTGGCATCGGGCACATAAATAACCGGGCCTTCGTAATGTGGCGCGATCTTGACCGCAGTGTGCACGCGGCTCGTCGTCGCCCCGCCGATCATGAGCGGGATCTTGCGACTACGAAAATACTCATCACGTTGCATCTCGCTGGCAACGTAAGCCATCTCTTCGAGACTAGGCGTAATCAAGCCTGACAAGCCAACAATATCGGCTTTTTCAGCCTTGGCGCGCGCCAGAATTTCAGCAGCGGGCACCATCACGCCCATATTGACGACTTCAAAGTTATTGCACTGAAGCACGACCGTGACAATATTTTTGCCAATATCATGGACATCGCCTTTGACAGTCGCGATGACGATTTTTCCTTTCGCACGTACATCACCACCGGCAGCTTGAATCAGCTTTTTTTCTGCTTCGATAAATGGAATCAGGTGGCCAACGGCTTGCTTCATGACTCGCGCAGATTTCACGACTTGAGGCAAAAACATTTTGCCTTCGCCAAATAAATCGCCCACGATGTTCATGCCATCCATGAGCGGGCCTTCGATTACTTCGATAGGGCGGCCCTGGCGCTCGGCAATTTGTTGCCGGATTTCTTCGGTGTCATCGACAATAAATTGCGTAATGCCGTGCACCATGGCATGCGCCAAGCGCTTATCGACTGATTGCTGCCGCCACGCAAGATCTTCTTCGCGCTTGATCCCATTACCTTTGAAGTTCTCAGCGAACTCTACCAGGCGCTCAGTCGGTGTGCGCGTGTCGTTTGAATCTTTTTTACCGATCGCCGAGGCTTTACTCACGGTCTAGCACCACGTCCTCAACCAGGTCACGCAAGGTGGGGTCGATATTGGCATAAACACCGAGTTGCCCAGCGTTGACGATACCCATTGTCATGCCTTCACGAATGGCGTGATACAAAAAGACCGTGTGGATGGCTTCGCGGATAGGCTCATTGCCCCTGAACGAAAAGCTAACGTTTGAGACGCCGCCTGAAATGCGCGCATGCGGCAGATTCTCGCGAATCCATTTCGTGGATTCAATGAAGTCAACAGCGTAATGATTGTGTTCGTCAATGCCTGTTGCAATCGCAAAAACGTTTGGATCGAAAATAATATCTTCGGGCGGAAAGCCCACTTTTTCAATTAATAAATTGTAGGCGCGCGTACAAATAAGTTTACGGCGCTCGAGCGTGTCGGCCTGGCCTTTCTCATCAAAGGCCATCACTACCGCTGCAGCGCCATATAAACGGCAAAGGCGTGCCTGTTTCAAGAAAGGCTCTTCGCCCTCTTTCAACGAAATTGAATTCACGATTGACTTGCCCTGCACGCACTTCAGACCGGTTTCAATCACTGACCACTTTGAACTATCGATCATCACCGGTACGCGTGCGATATCAGGCTCGGAGGCAATCATGTTTAAAAACCGATGCATACACGCAACCGAATCAAGCATGGCTTCGTCCATGTTGATATCAATAATTTGTGCGCCGTTTTCAACCTGCTGGCGGGCCACCGCAACTGCCTCGTCGTATTTTTCTTCGCGGATGAGACGGGCAAAGGCCTTGCTACCTGTCACGTTTGCGCGCTCGCCAACGTTGACAAACAAAGAGTCGTCGTCAATGTTCAAGGCCTCGAGCCCAGACAAACGCGTTTTAGTGGGGATGTCGGGCACCACACGAATCGGTAAGGCCATGACTTTTTGCGCGATGGCTTGAATGTGTTCTGGAGTTGTGCCACAACAACCACCCGCCATGTTCACCAGGCCCGAACGCGCGAATTCTTCAAGCAGCGCCGAGGTGTCGGTGGGCGTCTCATCGAAGCCAGTATCGCTCATGGGATTCGGCAAACCGGCATTGGGATACACACAAACATAGGTGTCACAAATTTTGGCGAGCTCAGCGATGTAGGGTCGCATGAGTGCGGCACCGAGTGCGCAATTCAAGCCGATGGTAATGGGCCGCGCATGGCGCACAGAATTCCAGAACGCCTCAACGGTTTGACCCGATAGGATGCGGCCTGAGGCATCAGTCACTGTGCCCGAGATCATGACGGGCAACCGCTCACCACGCGCCTCGAACACCTCTTCGACCGCGAAGATGGCGGCCTTGGCATTCAGCGTATCAAAGATTGTTTCAATCAAAATCAGATCAACACCACCGTCAAGCAGTCCGTTGAGCTGTTCGGTGTAAGCCTCACGTAGTTCGTCAAACGTTACATTGCGGGCACCCGGATCATTCACATCCGGCGAAATCGACGCCGTTTTTGGTTGCGGGCCTAAGGCACCTGCAACAAATCTTGGCCGCTCGGGTGTGCTGTACTTGTCGCACGCGACGCGGGCGATCCGGGCAGACTCAAGGTTAAGTTCGTACGCGATTTCAGCTAAGTCGTAGTCGCCTTGCGCAATCGTCGTAGCGCCAAAGGTGTTGGTCTCGATGACATCACTACCTGCAGCAAGGTACTGCTCGTGGATCTCAAGAATGACCTCAGGGCGCGTCAGCGAAAGTAACTCGTTGTTGCCTTTGACATCTTTACCGTGTGCGGCAAAACGCTGCGACCGAAAATCAGCCTCAGAAAGCTTGTATTGCTGAATCATCGTGCCCATGGCGCCATCAAGAATCATGATGCGCATACCTAGCGCCCGCGCAAAGTCGGCGCCGCGAGTGTAATCAGTCAGAGGAAAAGGCAATTTAGGATAAGGCATGATAGTCGTTCAGTTTACCAAAAAGCCCATGGGGTAATATTCGTCTCAGAATTGGTGCTTTCGATGCAAAAGCGTGTTCACTCAAGGTGTACACATCGCATTGGGAAAGTTAAACGGGAAACAGGGAAACACGTCGAAAGACGGTTGTGCCTGTGCTGCCCCCGCAACGGTCAACACCAGGGTTTTAGCAATAAAACCTTGGTGCCAGCCCGATACCGGCCAGTTTAAGCAAAGCTTGTGCGCCTAAAGGCGAACAATCTTTTTGAACGTTCAAGACCTGCGGGGACGCCGGTCATTACGAGGCTGTACTGATGCACTCTTTTTCTATTCGGCGCTACGTCGCGCTCGGCGCCTGCGTATGCTCTTTGAGCGCGCTCGCTCAAAACTCAACAACCCCACCTAGCTCGACGACCTCAACGTCCATTCTCACGCCCCAGCTTGCGACAATCGTTGTCACGCCCGGGCGCTCTGCAGAGCCCTTGGCCGATACCCTGGGCGACAACAGTGTCATTGGACGCGACGAACTCGACCTGCTGCCTAACGGCACGCTCACCGATGCACTCATGCGTGAGCACGGTGTCGAAGGTCTGAACTACGGTGGCCCCCAGGGAGCCAGCAGTGTCAACATCCGCGGTACAAATAGCAATCAATCGCTGATTCTGATCGACGGCCTGCGTGTCAACAGCGCCACCAACGGCAACGCTCCTTTAGGCGCGATCCCACTTAACAGCATCGAACGCGTCGAAATTGTGCGCGGTACCAGCAGCAGTTTGTATGGTGCCGACGCCATCGGCGGTGTGGTGAACATCATCACAAGGGGCGAGCAAGATCGCCCTTTTTCAGCGTATGCCAACGCAGGGATTGGTAGTTATGCTTCGACGCAGTATGACGCGGGGTTTTCAGGCGCCTCGGATGGCTGGGTCTACAGTTTGTTTGGTGGCTACGGGCAAAGTGGCGGCACCAACGCCACCAAAGCGACAAACTATTACTACAACCCCGACAAAGACTCTTATTACCGAAGCAACGTTGGTGGCACGCTTGGCTATACCTGGAAACCCGGTCAGACCTTAACGGTGCAAAGCTACCAGTCAAGCGTCAACAGTGGCTATGACGCGGGCGCACCCTACTTCAAC
The DNA here is from genome assembly GCA_903924715.1 of uncultured beta proteobacterium. Classification (GTDB taxonomy): domain Bacteria; phylum Pseudomonadota; class Gammaproteobacteria; order Burkholderiales; family Burkholderiaceae_B; genus Zwartia. The sequence goes on along the minus strand of CAIYCP010000354.1, from coordinate 15,819 downwards.
GATCGGGGTATTCAAACGCTTAGCACCAATATGCTGACGAGCAAAAACGTGATGTCTGCGTTGTGGACCAGCACCTTGCGTGCGGGATTTACGACGGAGCGCTATCAGACGAACAATGCAGGCTCTGATCTCGTGCCTTCGAATCCCGCAGACGGCAAACAACATTTCGATACCCGTCAAAATCAATATTTGTGGCAAAACGACTTAAAACTCTCAACGACTCAGACCGTTTCGCTGGGCTATGAACGCCTAGAACAAAGCGTCGATGGAACCCTCTCCAATGGCGACTATCCTCAAGCGTCATTCGTCAATTATCAACAAACTGCGCGCTATACCAACTCGTTGTTTGGAATTTATCGGGGCACCTGGGGTGCACAGTCAGTACAGGCGAGTGTGCGCAACGACAATAACTCGCAGTACGGAAACTTTGTCACGGGCAGTCTCGTCTACGGACTCTGGCTCGCCCCGCAATGGCGCGCCACGGTCGGGGCCAATACAGGTTTTCGGGCGCCCAATTTTAATGAGTTGTATTGGCCTGTCACACCCTTTTATGCGGGCAACCCTTTATTGCAACCAGAAAAATCACGCAATATTGAGCTAGGTCTGAAATACTCAACCGACCAAACCCAACTAAGTCTGGTGGCGTACCGCAACGAAATTACGAACCTAATTGTGAATCAACCAGTGCTGCCAGGCGACATCTATTCGCCTTACGCTCCGATCAACGTCGGTCAAGCGCTAATTCAAGGCGTGAGCCTGTTTGGCTCACATCGGCTCAGCGCCAGCACGCAGGTGCGAGGCAGCCTGAACTGGCTTGATCCACGCAATGTCGAAACAGGCGCTTTATTACCTCAGCGTGCCCAACAGGTCGCCAAGCTTGCGCTTGATCAAACGATTGCAAACGCCAGACTGACTGCCGAGTGGTATGCCTCAAGCGAGCGCAAAGACACCATGTCGGGCGGAACCCTCGGGGGCTATAGCCTATTAAACTTGATGGGCAGCTATCCCCTTTCGTCGAGCGCAGATCTGCAGGTAAGCTGGAACAATGTCTTTGGTAAGCAATACACCCTCATTCAGGGCTACAGCACTCTGGGATCGAATGTGTTCGTCAACGTGGCATGGCGGATGTAAGGAGCGGGTCACGTTAAACTGTGACAATCCCCTCAGGCTGAAGGGCCTTCGCCATGCAACCCATTCGTGAACCTGTCTATGAAAACTGAAACGTCTGATCCGTTGGTGATCGCTGGAAAATCCTATCAGTCTCGCCTGTTAGTTGGAACGGGTAAATACAAAGACTTTGCACAAACGCGCGAAGCAATCGACGCCAGTGGTGCGCAAATCATCACCGTCGCCATTCGGCGCACCAATATTGGTCAAAATACGACTGAACCCAGCCTGCTCGAATATTTACCCCCAAGCCAGTTCACGTTATTACCCAACACCGCGGGCTGCTATTCAGCTGACGAAGCCGTACGCACGCTGCGTCTCGCTCGCGAACTCCTTGATGGTCATACCTTGGTCAAGCTTGAAGTCCTCGGCGACCCGCATACCCTGTTTCCGAACATGCCCGAAACGCTTGCCGCAGCGAAAACCTTAGTCGCGGATGGCTTTCACGTCATGGTGTATTGCACTGACGATCCGATTCAATGCCGCATGCTCGAAGAGATTGGCTGCGTGGCCGTCATGCCTCTGGCCTCGCTCATCGGGTCTGGGATGGGCATCTTGAACCCGTGGAATCTACGCCTCATTATTGATCAGGCACGCGTGCCGGTGTTAGTCGACGCAGGCGTTGGCACAGCGTCTGATGCGGCCATCGCCATGGAGCTCGGCTGCGATGGGGTGCTCATGAACACGGCCATCGCGGGTGCGCAAAATCCAGTGCTGATGGCCAGTGCGATGCGAAAAGCCGTTGAAGCGGGTCGCGAGGCCTTTCGGGCCGGACGTGTACCGCGCAAAACCTATCAGGCCGCACCGAGCTCTCCTACAACGGGCCTACTGACACCAATCACGCCTGCAACAAAGTCATGAGCGACGAAGCGGTCACACGAACGATTCCAAACACCCTGACCATCGCCGGGATGGATCCCTCAGGCGGCGCGGGCATCCTGGCGGACATTAAGGCAATGAGTGCGCTAGGTGCCTATGGGTGCGCGGTAGTCGCCGCCCTCACGGCCCAAAACACGCAGGCCGTCACGGACATTTCACCTGTCAATCCACAATTTGTACGCGCGCAAATTGACACGCTGTTTGCCGATGTTGAGATTCACGCGGTCAAGCTGGGCATGCTCGGCCAAACAGGCATTATTGAAGTCGTTGCCGATCGCCTCGGACACCACAAGCCGCCGCATTTGGTTCTTGATCCCGTGATGGTTTCAAAAAGTGGAGATTTACTTCTTGAGCAAAAAGCCATTGGAGCACTGCGAGAGCAGTTGCTACCTTTGGCCACAATGATTACGCCCAATCTACCTGAAGCGGGCGTGTTGCTTGAAATGCGCTCAGTCGAAACTGTGCGCGAAATGCGTCGTGTCGCAGAGCGTCTGCGCAATATGATGACTCACGGCGGACATCGCTGGGTGTTAGTCAAGGGCGGGCATCTGCCCGGCAACGATACGATCGATGTGCTGCACGATGGCGACAAAATGATCGAGTTGCCCGGGCATCGTATTCCTACCCGAAACACCCACGGAACAGGCTGTACCTTATCAGCCGCGATCACGGCACTTTTGCCTCAGCTGAAAGACACGCCCGAAGTCACCAAACGCGCTAAAGACTATCTGGTTCAAGCGATTGTCCACGCTGACGCACTTCGCGTGGGACACGGGCACGGCCCAGTGCACCACTTTCATGCATTATGGTCTGGAAAACCCTTACAATAAGGGTTTTCCGCAATAAGTGCCTCCGCACCCTAGACTATGAATGCATCGACTTTGCCTGAGCTCGAGCAGGCTCGCTTTAATATGGTTGAACAGCAAATTCGACCCGTCGGGCTCTTTGATCCAGACGTCATTGCTGCGCTATTTAGCGTGCACCGCGAGCAATTTGTTCCGCCTGCACATCGCGCGCTGGCCTTTGCGGATATTGAAATTCCATTGCAGTTGGGCACGGTCGATACACGTCAGACCATGTTCAGCCCTAAGCTTGAAGCGCGTCTCACTCAATTTATGCAACTCAAGCACGATGACTGTGTGCTCGAAATCGGCGCAGGTTCAGGCTATCAAGCTGCTTTACTCGCGCAGTTGGCTCGCAGCGTGACATCCATTGAAATTGATCCACGCCTCGTCAGTTTTGCACAACAAAATTTGCACCGGGCCCAAATCAAAAACGTGTCAATAGAAACCGGCGACGGCAACAGCGGCTGGGGCACTGCCGAATATGATGCAATTTTAGTAAGCGGTGGCGTCGAAAAGGTACCGAACGCCCTGAAGTACCAATTAAAACTGGGTGGTCGTTTGGTTGTCATCGTCGGGCAAGCCCCCGCCATGACCGCGTATCGCATCACTCGCACAACTGCAGCAAGTTTTGAGACAACCTCGCTTTTTGAGACCGTTGTTAAGCCACTGACCGGTGCCTGCGGTTCTCGCTTCAAGTTTTAAAAGCGCTAGGCCGAGCCCACAAACTCAGGCCTGACGGATCTTCTCGACCAAGGTGGTCGTTGAGCGCTCAAACTCAAATGGTATCGCCACTGCCCGTCCACCCCAAGACTCAACCAGCTTTGTTTCGGGCAGCACTTGCATGTCGTAATCCCCGCCTTTCACGATGATGTCGGGGCGCAACGCTGCGATCAGTTCAACCGGCGTGTCTTCATTAAAGATCAATACCGCCGTCACACAGCCTAACGCCGCAAGCAAGGCCGCGCGATCCTGAGCATTGTTTAATGGACGGTCTGGGCCTTTGCCTAGACGCTTGGCGGAGGCGTCTGAGTTGACCCCCACCAACAACGTGCCGCCGAGTTGTGCCGCCTCATCAAGGTAGGTCACATGGCCACGGTGCAAAATATCAAAGACACCGTTGGTAAAAACCAACGGTTTGGACCACTCGCCCGCTGCAATCTTGTCGGCAGCCTGTTTCGCCGAGAAGATTTTGGCCTCAAACCGCGCGCTCAAGCGACTGAGCCCACGACCCCCGTCGCAGATCGAATGAGCTCTTTACGATAGCGATTCAGGTCTTGCACGGTTTTAAAAGAGCTGTCCATGAGCAAAGACATATTGTGCAAAATACGCGTACTGACTTTATGTTCCCAGTCTTTATCAAAAACGATTTGATTGTCTAACCAGCGCTCAAGCCATCCAGGCTCTGGCAACTTTGACTGCACGGTGTCGTTTGGAAACATGTCTTTATTGACGTGTAAATTCGTTGGATGCAAGGCCTGCGGCGTGCGATGCGCTGAAGCCATCAACACGCCAATTTTGGCAAAAGCCATCCGTGCCTGCGCACCGATTTCTTGCCCGCGCTGTGTCAGTGCACGTTTCATGTAACGCAAATACGCGCCCGCATGACGCGCCTCATCTTGCGCAATGACTTTATAGATTTCTTTGATCACAGGCTCGGTATGCCAGTCAGAGGCTCGACGATACCAATGGTTCAAACGCACCTCGCCACAGAAGTGAAGCATCAAAGTTTCAAGCGGCGGTGCGGGATCAAATTCAAAGCGTACACGATGCAATTCGTCTTCGGTGGGCACCAGGTCTGGGGCAAACCGACGTAGGTATTCAATCAGCACCAGCGAATGCTTTTGCTCTTCAAAAAACCATACGGACATAAACGCCGAAAAATCACTATCGTCGCGGTTATCGCGTAAAAACATTTCAGTCGCAGGTAGCGCTGCCCATTCAGTGATGGCATTCATCTTGATTGTTTGCGCCTGCTCATCTGTGAGCTTGCTCCGATCAAAATCTTGCCATGGAATGTCTGTGGCCATGTTCCAGCGCACGGATTCCATCGACTTAAAAAGTTCTGTGTAGAGCATGTTCACTGCCTTTAATGTTTATATTTCAATCAACGCATTAGGGTCCAAAGTGCGACCGCTAAACTCAAGGCCGCCACGCCCGTTAGTGCTATCAATACACGATTACTTTGTTCACGTGCCCGTCGCATCTGCTGCAACTCGTGCAACACCTCAGCGGACACATCTGCACGACTTAATTGCGCATGCACCAACCGCGGTAACTCAGGTAACCATTGTGCCCACTGGCCTGCCTCTTGCACCAGCTTTTTGCGCGTTCCTTTCAATCCGACCCGCTCAAGCATCCATCTCTCAAGATAGGGTTTGGCGGTTTTCCATAAGTCTAACTGCGGATCTAGCTGTCGGCCTAATCCTTCTACATTTAAAAGGGTTTTTTGTAACAACACGAGTTGCGGCTGTATTTCGACATTAAACCGCCTAGAGGTCTGAAAAAGACGTAATAACACTTGTCCAAGTGAGATTTCAGCCAAGGGGCGATCAAAGTAGGGTTCGCAGACGGCGCGAACGGCCCCCTCGAGTTCTTCTTCACGGGTACTAGCAGGCACCCAGCCCGACTCAATATGTAAACGGGCCACGCGTCGGTAGTCGCGCTGAAAAAATGCCAAAAAATTCTGAGCCAAGTAATTTTTATCAAACTCAGACAATGACCCCACAATGCCAAAATCGAGGGCGATATAGCGACCTAAGGTGGCGGGACGATCCGAGACGTAAATGTTGCCCGGATGCATATCTGCATGAAAAAATCCATCGTCAAACACTTGAGTGAAAAAGATTTCAACTCCGGTGCGCGCCAAGGTGGGAATATCAACACCCGCTTGCTTAAGCCGGTCGATCTGGCTGACGGGAATGCCGTACATGCGCTCCATCGTAAAGACGGTCGAGGCGCAGTAATCCCACATGACTTCAGGCACCCACAACAAATCTCCTCGTCCACTCTCAACACCAAAGTTGCGTCGCAACTGGCTGCAATTCGCGGCCTCCCGCAAAAAATCGAGTTCGTCGTGCAAGTGCTTATCAAACTCAGCGACCACCTCGCGGGGCTTTAAACGTCGACCATCAGGCACCAACCGTTGAATCAACCCAGCCAGCGCGCGCATCAGCGAAAGATCTTGATTGATGACTTCAAGCATGCCGGGGCGCAACACTTTCACGGCGACATGACGACCATCGTGCAACACCGCAAAATGTACCTGCGCAACTGAAGCAGAAGCCACTGGGTCGGTTTCGAACGTCGCAAACAATGTTGAAATCGGTGCGCCTAGTGCAAGCTCGATCATTGCCGCAGCCTTGTCTGAGGCAAACGGCGCAACACGGTCTTGTAGTAACGCCAATTCATCGGCGACGTCCATCGGAATCAAATCACGACGGGTCGACAAGACTTGTCCGAATTTCACAAAAATCGGGCCAAGCGTTTCGAGCGCCAAACGCAGGCGCTGGCCACGCGGCATCTTTGGACGCGAACCGAGTCGTACTAGCCATAACAAACGATAGGCCACAGGATGATCGATACCAGACAGCACAAGCTCGTCAAGTCGATAGCGCAAGGCAACCACGATGATTCGCAGCAGACGCGGCAAAGACATCATGCTGGTGAGCCTGAGCGAGGCGTCAAACCCGCCAACCGCGCTTGCAGCGCAGCTTGACGGTGCTCAAGCTGTTCGAGCCTGGTCAATGCCCAAACGCCCTCTTGGGCCAATGACGCCAACGCGGGTGTACCCGCCAAGGTGTTTGACTCTTCAGAAAGATATTCGGCAATATTTTCTGTCAGGTTGCGGGCAAACGACTGGGCTGCCGCAAAGGCCCCTTGAGCCCCCGCAACGAGCCGACGGGCCGGCACATCACCCACCCATTGCGCGAGCGCATCTTCGGGGTCAGGGCGTAGGTCGCGCGCAAGATCAGAGACCACCTGCGCGAGCGCGGCCTGACCCGTGATGTGCACGCACTGTGCAATATCTACCCGAAGAGTAGGATCGAACACCGCACCCCACGACAGCTTGTCAGCAATCAACTCGAGCACTACATCAGGCACCACTGCGGAGTCGGCTAAGGTTAAATGACCGTTGTGTTCGATGGTCAGTGTTAACTGAACGCTGCCCAGGCAGACTCGCAGGGTTTGCCCGGCATGGCGTGCCAACCGCTCTGCCGCCCAAGGTTGCTGACGCGTCAGCAAGTTCAAGGCGTGCGCCAAGAGCTTGACAGGATGTAAAGTGAAGGGAGTCGGCAAGTAGGGTGAGTCAGTGATCACGTCGCGCGGGGCATTGAAAGTCTGGATGAGGGGTGTAGTTTAACGGCTGAACGTACAATCAGCCGCAAGAGATAGAAAAACGCCCGCGAAGCGGGCGTTTTTTTGCAGCCCTACCCTACAGACTTAGCTAGCGTGGGTCACTGGGATTTGCTGAATCCCGGCCAACAACCAACCACCCTGTTCAGGCTTAAAGAGATTCCAGACCTCTTCAAAACGGAAGGCTTCTGCGCCAACTTGCTCACGCAACATGCCCGAGAACCGGACGCTCGCCAGATGGCCGTCCGTGACCTTTTCAATTCCGAGCATTTCGGCGTTCAGCAACACCACCTCGGTATGATTTTCGCCCACGCGACCCGATAACTGAGCCTGCAGCTCTTTGAGCAAATCGTCAGTCAAGAAGTTACGCATCTGAGTCAGATCGCCGCTATCCCATACTTTTTGAATCGAAACAAACTGTGCTTTTGCTTCTTGCAAAAACCGGTTGGTATCAAAATCAACAGGGATAAACCAGTTTTGATCAGGCGCCGGTGCGTCTGAGCCAAAGCCCGCGGCGGACATCGAACCCGTGGCCGAGGCCGGCAACGCAACAGGCGTCGCAGGCGCAGCGGTTTCACGATACATCTCGTTGGCTGGCGCCTGTGTGCTGCCTGAGGCGCCTGCACCTTGCGTTACCGGTTGTGCAGCTGAGCCACGAATCATGCGCAACACGAACATCACACCAAAGATCACGACACCGGCTAACAGCGCCACCATCAAGAAATCACCCATCGCACCACCCAAGCCAAAATGCGACAACATGGCTGCGATCCCTAAGCCGGCCGCAATGCCCGCCAAAGGGCCTAGCCAGCGCGAGGCGCCGCTTGGCTTGGCCGCTGCCGCAGCGGGAGCCGCAGCAGCCGCAGGGGCTGTAGCGCTCTTTTGCGTTGTGGTAGCTGCCGCAGGTGTCGCGGGCTTTTGGCTGCTGACATTGCTGGATTGTCTGCCGGCGCTAGAACCGCTGCCCGCACGCGCGGCCTCAGCATCAAACGCGATCGAGGACAATGCCGCCCCACCCAAGGTGATGAGTGCTGCAGCGAAGAAACGAGTAATGAGACGGGACATCGAGTGCTCCTTAGCAAATAATTGCCAAAAAAATCAAATTATCATGAGGATCTAGGATCCCCAAATACTTACTAGAACCTGAATCTTACTAAAAGCTGAACAGGTTGTAAAGCATAGACGCCAGCGTTCACAATAAGTTCAATATCACGATAAAACTAATAACTACTTAGTTTTCGACTATTGCAAGGCAATTATCAGGCTAGCCCAGTTTGACGCCCTCGTGCAACGCCGTTAACCCGGCCGACAAATTAAAGAACTGCACCCGAGACAAACCCGCCTGCCCAAACATTTCTTTTAGCTTTTCTTGATCCGGATGCATACGGATCGATTCGGCCAAGTACCGATAACTATCGGCATCACCCGCTACTTTTTTACCCAACCAGGGCAGCACCTTAAACGAATACCAATCGTAGACAGGCGCTAAGGGTGCAGCAATCTTTGAGAACTCGAGCACGAGCAATTTGCCACCCGGCTTGAGCACGCGCGTCATTTCGGCCAACGCACGATCTTTATGGGTCATGTTGCGCAAGCCAAAGGCCACGGTTACACGATCGAAATAATTGTCTGCAAAAGGCAGCGACTCGCCGTCACAGACCACGCACGGCAGCACCACGCCGTCATCAATCAACCGATCGCGCCCGACTCGCAGCATTGACTCGTTGATATCAGTCAACCACACCTCACCCTGTGCCCCAGCCTGTTTAGCAAAGGCGCGTGCCAAATCACCCGTACCCCCCGCAATATCCAACACTTTCATCCCCGGGCGTACAGCCGCCCGCCCAATGGTGAAGGCCTTCCAGAGGCGGTGTAAGCCGGCTGACATCAGGTCATTCATGACGTCGTAGCGTGCGGCGACCGAATGAAACACCTGCGCAACCTTCGCCGCCTTCTCTGACTCGGCCACTGTCTGATAACCAAAATGCGTATTTTTTTCCGTCATGGGTACTCCCCTGCCCTTTGCCCTATTGCACTGTCATATACATGACACATTGTCGCCATACTATAGACATGTCGCTCGCGTAAGCGCGCTATCTAAACTGGTACTACATCATGTCAAGCACCATTCTAGTCGTTGAAGACGAACCCGCCATCCAAGAGCTGATTGCGGTCAACCTTTCTTTTGCAGGTCATAAGGTCTTGCGTGCCTTCGATGTGGCACAGGCCGAGACCCTCATCCGCGCTGAGCTGCCCGACCTGATCTTGCTGGATTGGATGTTGCCAGGCGCCTCGGGCCTGACCCTGGCGCGCAAACTGCGCAGCGATGAGCGCACCCGCCTTGTGCCAGTCATCATGCTCACCGCCAAGGGTTCTGAGCAAGACAAAGTTGATGGCTTGGAGTCAGGCGCTGACGATTACATTACCAAACCGTTTTCGCCCAAAGAGTTGATGGCGCGCATCAAGGCCGTGTTGCGCCGACGCGCACCACAACTCACCGATGATTTGATCGAAGTTGAAGGGTTGAAGCTCGATCCCACTTCACACCGCCTGAGCGGAAATGGCCAACCGCTTGCGATTGGTCCGACCGAGTTTCGTCTGCTGCATTTTTTTATGACGCACCCTGAGCGCGTCTTCTCGCGCGGCCAACTACTCGATCAGGTCTGGGGTGATCACGTGTTTGTCGAAGAACGAACGGTTGATGTGCACATTCGCCGCTTACGCAAAGCACTTGAACCGTCAAAACACGATGCGCACATCGAAACCGTACGTGGAAGCGGCTACCGTTTTACCCCTGTCATTCCAAAGTCTTGAGCTTGATGCGACAATCAGGCGCATGAATTGGCAACGCACCCTCTTTTTTGTCGGACTTTGGTCAGCCGTCGCGCTGGCAATCGAGTATCGCTGGCATAGCTCGGTTGGTTGGCTGGTGATGGCCGTAGGTGCCGGCATGCTCTTAGTCATACGTCGCCGTCAGGCTGAGCGCGTGGCGCGATGGCTTGTTTCACCTGACGACGAACCCCCAGCAGAGGTTGGCCCTTGGGATGATGTCGTGGCCTCGCTCTACCGTCGCATCCGCGATCAGGTTGCAACAATCCAGGAACTTGAAGAAACTAGCACCAGTGCAATGGCCGCCGGGCAGGCACTTCCTGTCGGCGTGGTCACACTCACCACTGACTTACAGATCAAGTGGTTCAACCACGCTGCAGAAAAACAGCTTCATTTACAACCCGAGCACGATCTTGGGCAAAACCTGTTAAACATTGTGCGCGCGCCAGCCTTCGCAGCCTACGTCAAAGCCGCCAATTGGTCTGAGCCGCTCACGCTTAAAATCAATCATGCAAGTGGCAATTACAACCTGCTATTGCGCTTAGTGCCCTACGCGCGCGATCGCACCCTGCTGATTACCCGCGACTTAACTCAAATCGAAAAACTCGAAACCACACGTCGCGATTTTGTTGCCAACGTTTCACACGAAATGCGGACACCGCTGACGGTGTTAGCCGGGTTTGTCGAAACCTTGCGCGATGCACCCGAAGGCGCGTTAACAGAACAGCAGCGCGAGCACTACTTCGGATTAATGTCTGAACAAGCGCAACGCATGCAGGCACTCGTGACCGATCTGCTAACGCTCTCAGACCTGGAAACCTCCCCAAGCGCTGAACTCACACCCGTGAGTATGTCACCCTTGATCGACACTGCGCGCATCCAAATTGAAGCCCTCTCTGCCGGACGCCATCACTGGAACTGGCAGATTGAGCCAAACCTGAATCTTGCCGGCAACGCCTCAGAGCTGGCTTCTGCCATCTCAAACCTGCTGACCAATGCGACGCGCTACACGCCCGACGGCGGCACCATTAGCGTGGTCTGGCTCTCTGAAGCGGACGGCCGCGCGCGCTTTAGCGTCACCGACACCGGCATCGGCATCGCCTCAGAACACCTCTCGCGCTTAAGCGAGCGCTTCTATCGCGTTGACCGCGGCCGTTCGCGTGCGCTGGGCGGTACGGGCTTAGGTCTTGCCATTACCAAGCACGTTGCCCTGCGCCACGATGCAGCGCTAGATGTACAAAGCAAACTAGGCCAAGGCAGCTGTTTTAGCCTGTTGTTTGACGCTGAGCGCGTCTCGCACAGCGCCTAGCCCTTCGCCCGCATCTGTGCCTGTCAAAAAAGCTTAAACTCCGATTATTAACGCCCCGGTGGCGTTCATCTTTTGCAGCGCTGTGCTTCGCATGACCGCACCCCCCTTTACGCTTCGCCAACAGGGCGATCACTGTCTAAGTATCGATTTTGGTGATTCCATCAGCGTCGAGACGGGTTTGATTTGCCTGACGGCGGCAGAAAAAATTAGGCATGCTGGCATTTCGGGCGTCACCGATGTAGTGCCTTCTTACACCGCTGTCGCGGTGCATTATCAGATCGATGGTCAAACGGGCTTGCCAAGCTTTCATTCACTCTCTGATCAGCTGGCTCATTTAATTGAAAGTGGATTGCCCCGCAGCGCTGTGTCTTCGCGTCAGATCGATATCCCAGTCTGCTATGGCGGTGAACACGGGCCCGACTTAAGCGATGTCGCAAAAACCACCGGCCTCACTGAACAACAAGTCATTGAAATGCACTGCGCACCAGGCAGCATGGTTTTCACGCTAGGGTTCGCGCCGGGCCATCCTTATATTGGCGTCCACGACCCCTTGTTTGCACTGCCTCGGCGTGATGTCCCACGTACTGTTGTACCTGCAGGCTCGGTCGCCATTGCCAATCGACAATCAACGATCTATCCGACGCGCCTACCCGGTGGTTGGCATATTTTGGGCGCAACGCCACTCAAGCTCTTTGACGTTACCCGCCCTCAGCCCACCCTGCTGTTGCCGGGCGATCAAATTCGTTTTGTACCTATTTCGCCAGAAGAATTTGACCGCATTGCCCTACAACAAAATCAGGCGCAACCATGAGCCTGATGATCCTCAAGCCGGGCATGCTCAGCACCTTTCAAGACCTGGGGCGCTTTGGCCACCAACACCTTGGCGTCTCGGTGACGGGTGCAATGGATCAGCGCGCGCACCAACTCGCCAATTTGCTCGTGGGCAACGACCCCGGGCTGGCGACCCTTGAAATCACCCTAACGGGTCCGACGATTCGTTTCACCAAGCCTTGTTGCATTGCGCTGTGCGGCGCTGATTTAAGCGCCACGCTCAACGGGCAGGCGCTCGCCATGAATCGTCCGCTCGTCATCCGCGCTAAAGACGAGCTGAGCTTTGGTGTACGCCAGCGCGGCACGCGTAGCTATTTGGCCGTGCATGGCGGCTTTGCGTTAACACCCGTACTTGGCAGCACAAGCACCTACCTGCGCAGCGCGTTCGGCGGCTGGCAGGGCCGCGCCTTGCAACGCGCCGACGAAATTCCGTTGCTTCGGCCTTTAAAAAACAAAGGTCTTGAAGAGCTGGCGATGGATTTATGGGCTATCAAGCTCTATTTGCCCGGCATCATTGCCGAGCCCAACCGTACGCGGGTACGTTTGATCAAAGGGAAACAATGGAACGAATTCACAGCCGAGAGCTGTGCGGCCCTACTGACCGAGCCTTATCGAGTCAGCCCCGACTCCGAGCGAATGGGCTACCGTTTACAGGGCCCGGCGCTTTTAATGACAACGCCGCGGCAAATGATTTCTGAGGCCACCACGTTTGGCACGATCCAAGTACCCGCTGGCGGTCAGCCGATCGTACTCATGGCAGATCGCCAAACCACGGGGGGGTACCCAAAAATGGCCTATGTCGCGAGCGTTGATTTACCCTGCCTGGCACAGATGGGTCCGGGTGATACGGTCTACTTTAAGGCCATCACGCTTGAGCAAGCTCAGGCACTCGAGGTCTCTCGCGTACAAGCCTTCACAACACTTGCGCAATCGCTACAACCTGTGCGAACCTTATTGCTTAACTACTGAGATCATCATGACACTACGAATTGACCTGAACTGCGATATGGGCGAAAGCTATGGCGTCTGGAAACTCGGCAACGACGAAGGCATTTTGCCCTTTGTGTCGTCTGCCAATATCGCCTGTGGCTTTCATGGTGGCGATCCGGCAACCATGCGTAAAACAGTTGCGGCCGCAATCAAACACGGCGTAGCCCTCGGCGCACATCCAGGCTTGCCAGATATCCAAGGCTTCGGTCGACGCAATATGGCGATCACAGATCAAGAAGCCTATGACATGGTTGTGGTGCAAATTGGCGCGCTCGCGGCAGTCGCTGCATCGCAAGGTGCACGTCTGCGTCATGTTAAAGCGCACGGTCAACTCTACAATATGGCGGTTAAAGACGAAGGCCTTGCACGTGCGTTGGCACAAGCGACCTACGACGTTGATCGTGAGCTTGTCTTTTTTGTCTTGGCTGGCAGCCCCATGGTGCCAATCGCAAAAGCCATCGGCTTGAAAACCGCTGAAGAAGTGTTTGGGGATCGCAACTATTCCCCCGACGGCACCTTGAGCCCGCGCAACAAGCCCAACGCAATGATCGAAGACGTAAACGTCTCAATCAAACAAGTTTTACAAATGGTGCAAACCGGTACGCTGACCGCCAACGACGGAACCACCGTCAAAGTGCAGGCTGACACCTTATGCATTCACGGCGATCAACCGGGTGCGGTGATGTTCGCGAAAGCCATTCGCGAAGCCCTGCAAGCCGCGGGCATTGAAGTCGGGGTTTAATCTTCGGGGCACGCTTTTAGCAGGCGCTCGGCGATATAAAGATCTTGTAGCGCAATGCCCGAGCTATCAAAAATTGTGATGGCTTGGTCATCTGAGCGCCCGGGGGCTTGACCGCTTAGCACTGCACCAATTTGCGTTAAGGATACAGAGCCCGCCTGAATCAACGCCGCAGCGTGCTGAAACTCCCCAATCACCACCGACTGCGCCACTAAGTCACAGAATAACTGCGCGCGGGCGTAAATCCCCACTGGCAGCTCTTGCTTGCCCACGCCATCCGCGCCCATACAGGAAATATGCGTGCCGGGACGGACCCATTCAGCCTCAAACAAAGGGCTTTTAGCAGGCGTTGCCGTCACGATGATGTCCGCGCGCGCGCACGCGTCTTGCGCCGATGATCGTTCAACTTTTAAGCCATGAACAGCCAGTCGTTGCGCAAAGCGCTCTGCACGTGCCGAATCTGCATTCACCACCAATACTTTTTCAATGTTACGAATGCGGGCGATGGCCATGCAGTCGTAGCCAGCTTGATTACCTGCGCCAAACGCCGCGAGTATGGTTGCGTTTGTACGCGCAAGCTGGTGGGTCGCCACCGCATCTGCGGCAGCGGTGCGATAGGCATTCACAACGCCTGACTCAATGACTGCGTGCACGCCACCGGTATCTTGATTAAATAGCACCGTGACCGAGTTATGCGTCGGTAGGCCTTTGGCGCTATTGCCTGGCCAGATAAACCCCATCTTGAGCCCGGCAAGCACATCGGTGGCGCCAGACTTCACTGAAAAGCGATTCAAGGGATTTGATCCATGCGCAATCAACGCCGGAAACACTTTTGAGGAAGGCGCACCTGCTGCCCTGAAAGCGTTACCAATGGCTTCAAAGGCCATCTCGTGCGTGACGAGTGTTGACGACTGTGCCTCAGGGATATATCGCATGAACGTTCAAACCTTCAGAGTCAGTATGTTTCGACCGAGGCACCCACGTGCACTACACGAGTACCCGTTCGATGCCACCATCATTGGCTTTTTTAACGTAGTCTTCAAGCCAGTTTTCGCCCAGAATCAACCGCGCCATTTCTACCACGATGTAGTCCGCCTTTGCCTCGGTATCCTGTTCAAAGCGCGATAAGCCTTGCATGCAAGACGGGCACGACGTCAACATTTTGATATCACCCTCAAAACCGTCTGCGCGCAGCTCATCCACGTTCTTTGCCAACTCTTCTTCTTTGCGAAACCGAACCTGCGTCGAGATGTCGGGCCGAGTGACCGCCAAGGTGCCCGACTCGCCGCAGCAACGTTCGGTTTTAATTGCCGAATCGCCCACCAGTGACCGCACGGTTTTCATGGGGTCTTGCAGCTTCATGGGCGTATGACAAGGGTCGTGATACATGTAACGCGTGCCCTGAACACCTTCGAGCTTGATCCCTTTTTCAAGCAGATATTCGTGAATATCAATCAAGCGGCACCCCGGGAAAATCTTTTCAAACTCGTAGGTCGCCAACTGGTCGTAACAGGTTCCGCAACTGACCACTACCGTTTTGATATCAAGGTAGTTCAGCGTATTGGCGACTCGATGAAATAAGACACGATTATCGGTCTGGATTTTTTCGGCCTTATCGTTCATGCCGTTTCCGCGTTGCGGGTAACCGCAGCACAGATAGCCTGGAGGTAAAACCGTTTGAACGCCCGCATGCCAAAGCATGGCTTGCGTGGCGAGCCCTACTTGCGAAAATAAGCGCTCAGAGCCGCAGCCTGGAAAATAGAATACCGCCTCAGTTTCTGCTGAGGTGTCGCGCGAGCGGATAATCGGCACGTAGTCGGCGTCTTCAATGTCTAAAAGCTTGCGTGCGGTTTGCTTGGGCAAATTGCCAGGCATTT
>CAIYCP010000353.1 GCA_903924715.1 uncultured beta proteobacterium | reverse complement strand
CAAGCCACCACATCATTGACCGCCCCCGTTTTGACCCCAAATTCGCGCAACACGCTTTGGCCAATCATCAAAGCGCAAATCGCGCAAATGCAGAGGGCGGCAATGCCGCCCGCCACAAGGTACAAAGTATCAAGCAGCTTTCTCATGGGGCGACATCACTTTAAGATCAATGCAGGTAAAAACGAAAATCACTGAGCAGGAACAAGTTTGCGATAGTCAGCCAACAAAGCAGTGCCTTGCGCGCCAGCTTTCTTTTCCCAATCACCTAAAAGGGTTGAGCCGACCTTGTTAAATTCAGCCAAGAACGTGGCCGAAGGTGGGGCAATGGTCATCCCATTATCAGTCAAGATTTTTTTCAACACGCTTTCTTTTTCTTCGCTGATTTTCCAGCCTCGCGCTTGCGCCTCTGCCGCTACTTTAGTAAGCGCCTGTTGCGTCGCCGGATCAAGCGCATTCAATGCTTTGAGACTGACGATCACTGCATTCTTTGGAATGAACGCCTGGAAGTCATACCAATATTTCATACTCTCGTAGGTTTTAGTATCGACTCCGGTTGCACTTGACGACAAATAGCTTTCAACCACGCCCGTAGCAAGCGCCTGGCTCAACTCAGCGGCCTGGATGGTGACAGGAACCATATTCATGAGTTCTGCCAGACGCGCAGTCACAGGGGAATAAGAACGCCATTTCAACCCTTTCATTTCTGCGACTGAAGTCACGGGTTTTTTGGTGTAGATACCCTGAGGCTGCCAAGGCACGGTAAACAACACCTTCATGCCCTGAGCTTCTAAATACTTATCTAGTGCGGGACGCTGAACTTGCTCAAGTTTTTGCGCTTGGGCATAGCTGCCAACTAACGCGGGCATACCATCCATACCAAACAAGGGGCTTTCATTTTCAAAATTGACCAACAAAATCTCGCCTAACTGCGCCTGACCACCTTGCACAGCCCGTTTGATCTCGGGCGCCTTAAACAGGGACGCATTCGAGTGCACAACAATTTTAAGTTTGCCTGCCGTCGCAACATCGACCTGCTTGGCAAAGTATTCAAGATTTTCTGTATGAAAATTACCGGGCGCATAGGCCGACGGCAAATCCCATTTGGTTTGTGCCTGAGCCAAACCAGTCAAACCAATACAAGCCAACGCAGCAGCCAAACGAACAAGGGGTAAGCGGGACATGATGTCTCCTGAACAAAAAATGAAAGTTTGAGAACAACCGATGGGGTTAAGAAAACGCCCGACCTTGTGTAGACAAGCAAGATGCATGCCCAAAACAAGATATTCGACATAGTAACGAAGAAGTACTATATGCGGTGAAAAAATGAATAATCCCCAAAACCGGAGAACACGAATGGCCGCACGCTACGAATTACTGCTCAAGGGCAATAGTCTGAGTTTTAAAGGCGGTTTTTTTGGGCTCTGCAACGTTGCCTTGCTCACCGCGGCCGATGGCACACGCATTCTGTTTGACACCGGTCATTTTTGCGTTCGAAAGGCCCTGCTTGCCGGCCTTAAGGACCGCGGCCTGGCTCCGACTGATATTGATCTTGTTTTCTTATCGCACTTGCACTTTGATCACTGTCAAAATCTCGATCTATTCAAAGGTGTCAAAGTCTGCGTCAGCGAAACCGAAATCGCCTACGCACGAAATCCGCACCCGGATGATCTCTTCGTCCCCTGGAAAATTCATGAACTTCTTGCCGAGTTCGATGTTAGGGTTTTACCTAAGCGCGGTGAACTCGTTGCGGGCGTTGAACACTTTGAAGTCCCTGGCCACACGACTGGCTCACAAGCGTTACGGTTTACACAGGCCGATGGTCGTCGGGTCGTCTTGGCCGGCGATGCAGTCAAATATCCCAAAGAGGTGTTGGCCCAGATGAGCGACATGTGCTTTGCCACGCCCGAAGAATCACAACGTTCGATTGCCGAGATCTGCGAAGGCACTGATGTCATTGTGCCAGGGCATTTCCCTGAAATCTTCAGGCGCAACGGCGGCTGGATTTGGGATGAACCACCTTCAATCGAACTGATTTTGCGCTAAATAAAAAAAGTTGCACAACAGCAATTTTTTTGGGTATAGTGAAACTTCGATGGGGAGTAGCTCCAGTTCTTTGTGATCCGGTTCGAATATTTATCTCACAAAGAGCACGTCAAGTCGTCATTACGAAGCGAAAGCTTCCGGCTTGTCGGGCATATAACTGAACCATAACAAGCCGAGCAAGACCTTCGATCAGTGGCCTAACAGGGCATGTTTTGTCAAACACGTTGTGTTGATTTTTTAACCAACCGTTCGTCATTTCATTTCTTGTTTAGGTTTTGATTGATTGTCTTTTGAAGGCTTAAACTATGGAACTCTTTTCCTCCACGTGGTGGTCGGCGCTGCTGGCCATTATTCTGATTGACCTTGTACTCGCGGGCGACAACGCAATTGTGATTGCGCTGGCGGCTCGTAAACTCCCCCCTGCTTTACAAAAGAAAGCCATCTGGTTTGGCACCGTTGGGGCGATCGCCGTGCGCTCTGTATTAACGGTTGCGGTTGTCTGGCTACTCAAAATCCCCGGCCTCATGCTGCTCGGAGGACTTGGACTTCTTTGGATTGCCTGCAAATTGATTCTCGATACCGGAGAAGACAAAGCGCATGACATTCGCGTCACAACCTTTTGGGGTGCCATGAAAACCATCATCGTGGCTGATGCCTTAATGGGCATTGACAACGTTCTTGGAGTCGCTGGTGCCGCGCAAGGCTCGTTTGATCTTGTCGTGATCGGTTTGCTGATCAGCGTTCCAATTGTTGTATTTGGCAGCACCCTGGTGCTCAAAATGGTTGAGCGCTGGCCTGTCATCATCAATATCGGTGCAGCAGTTCTGGCTTTTACAGCAGCCAAAATGATCACCGACGAGGCACTACTTGACCCAATTTTTGACGGCACTGCTCGGCTCAATGAGATCGCGCGTTGGGCAACCTATGCAGTCGCAATCGCGCTTGTGCTCATCGTGGGCAAATATGCAGCGCGCAAACCGAGCACCACCGGCAACACGCTCTCTTCAACAACACTTGTCAATCAAAAAACCTAGGAGTCTGTCACATGGAAACCCTTATTGTTTACATTAATGATTCTGAATATGCGCGCAATCAACTGGCTACGATGATTGATGTCCACCAACCAACAAAGTGCGTATTAGTTGGCTGCCCGCCCAAGCTGAACCGTCACGTCTCTAGATGGATCTCGGGGGCGGCACGCAAGAAATGGCAAACCCATTGGTCCAACAACACTTGCGCCGAGATTGCGAAGGCGTTTACGCCTGAAGGACATCAATTTATTCACCGCGTCGCGGTGGGGCCTTTGATCAATGTCACCAAACAGCTTCAAGGTGAGTTTTTAGGGGCCCGCGTGCTTGATGCGCGTCGACCACGACTGGCAGAAAGCCCCGAACCCTTAATGCCGGGGCAGCAGGCTCAGCCCGATCTAGCCTCTCGGGCGATGGGAGCGGCAGCCACGACGGCGATTCTCGTTCTGGCTGCCGATTAACGATTCTTTAGCTGTTGCGTATTCCCCTTTGCGGGCACAAAGGTAAGAATTCGCATTTCCATATATGATTGAAAGGCTCAGGCTCTCTTTTGAGGGTCTGAGCCTTTGTTTTAGCTGAATTCTCATCCCAACCCGATGCGGGCGGGGGTGTTCACCTGATAAATGATAAAAATGACAAAACCTGCTCAATCACCCTCGAGCCCCACCGGCCCTTTTGCGGGACTCACCGTCATCGAGCTCGGCCATAGCGTTGCCGCCCCGTTTGCAGGCCAGATTCTGAGCGAACTGGGCGCGCGAGTCATTAAGATTGAAAAAGCCGACGGGGACGACGCACGCCGCTGGGGGCCACCGTTTTGGGAGGGTGCCTCCGCTTTTTTTCAATCGTTAAATCGCAACAAGCAGTCAGTCGTCTGTGAACTGCGAGATCCCGAGCAAATCGCGGCACTCAAGGATCTGATCTGCGACGAGGCCGATATCGTGATTCAGAACCTTCGCCCTGGACATGTCGAACAACTTGGACTCGATGGCAAAAGCTTGTTAGCCCGTCAGCCTCGGCTCATTTATTGCAGTCTCGGCGCCTTCGGTCGCGAAGGCCCCCTCAAAGGCCGCCCAGGCTATGACCCGCTGATGCAAGCCTTTGGCGGCATCATGAGCACCACCGGAGAGCCCGGCCGCCCGGCCGTGCGCGTTGGCGCGTCAATCGTAGATATGGGCACAGGCATGTGGGGCATCATTGGCATTCTGACCGCCCTTTACGAGCGTCAAGTGTCGGGCGTGGGCCGCATCGTCGATGTGTCATTATTTGAGACGGCCACCTCATGGGTATCTTTATTAGCCGCTCAATATTTAGCCTCTGGAAAACTCGCAGGCAAGCAAGGTTCTGGAGCCCCTGGCATTGTTCCTTACAAGGGCTACCTCACGAGCGATGGTGAAATCGTCATCGCCGCGGGAAGCGACGGGCTGTTTAAGTCTCTGGCCAAAGTTCTGGAACGGCCTGAGTGGCTTGACGATCCTCGCTTTACCGACAACCCCAAGCGGGTCGAACATCAAACCGATCTCTATGCAATGATTGAAGCGATCGTAGCGACTCAGAGCACGGCCCACTGGACAACCCTTCTTGAAGCCGCGGGCGTACCTTGTGCACCCGTCAACGATTTATCCCAGATGCTCGCACACCCTCAAACTGAAGCACTCGGCTTGGTTCAAGACGTTCCTGGCACAGGAATGAAGTTTGTTGGGCTACCGCTCAGCTTTGACGGCGTGCGACCTAAGCCACTTGCACCACCCCCGAAACTTGGTGAACATACCGATCTGTTATTAAAAAGGAAAACTCCATGACCGCCTTACCGAGCTACGAAACGATTGCCACAGAAGTGATCGGCGCTCACGTTTTAAAAGTCACGATCAACCGCCCCCACGTGGGCAATGCTGTCAACACCCAGATGGGGCATGACATGCTTGATCTCTGGAATCGCCTCACTGCCGATGCCGGAGATATTCGCTGCGTGGTACTCACGGGCGCAGGTGAAAAAATATTTTGTGCAGGCGGCGATCTGAAAGAACGCAATGGCATGACAAAAAAACAATGGACGCTGCAACATGAATTATTTGAACGCATGTTCTGGACACTCGTCGACTTGCCCATCCCTGTGATTGCAGCGGTCAACGGACACGCCTATGCGGGCGGTCTTGAAATGGCGTTGTCCTGTGACTTCATTTATACAAGTCATGCAGCGCGTTTTGCCCTGACCGAAGTCACCTTAGGCATCATGCCTGGCGCGGGCGGCACGCAAAATCTACCGCGTGCCATTGGCGAACGTCGCGCCAAAGAAATCCTAATGACAGGCAAGCCTTTTAACGCTCAACAGGCAAACGAATATGGCCTGGTCAATGCAGTCCTTGAGCCCTTTGACGTCTTGCCTCGCGCGCTCGAAACGGCCGAAGCCATTGCCAGCAATGCCCCGCTTTCAGTACGACAAATTAAAAAGTCAGTACGTTTTGGCGGACAAATGGAACTACGCACCGCCTTCAGATTTGAAATTGAAGCGTACAACCATTTGATCGGCACAGAAGATCGCATGGAAGGCATCGCTGCCTTTAATGAAAAACGTAAAGCGAACTTCAAAGGATGCTGAGCGAAATCTTCGCGATCATTCCTTGCATGACAAATAAATAATCACTTAGATACGGATCGATCATCATGACTCAAACTACACACTCTCTTAGCATCGAAACTGGCTTGGACTACCCTGAAATCCGCGAGGGCGTCAAACGCGTCTGTGCAGATTTCCCGGGCTCATACTGGCGTGGGCTTGAAGAAAAACTCGCCTACCCGACCGAGTTTGTGCAGGCACTGACCGCCTCGGGCTATCTGGGTGCACTCATTCCTGAAGAGTACGGCGGCAGTGGCATGCCCTTGCGCGCGGCAATGGTCATTCTCGAAACAATTCACGAATCGGGCTGTAACGCAGGCGCCTGTCATGCCCAGATGTACACCATGGGTACAGT
>CAIYCP010000352.1 GCA_903924715.1 uncultured beta proteobacterium | reverse complement strand
CATGTGCCGTACAAGGGCGGCGGCCCAGCCATGAACGACGTCATGTCAGGCGAAGTCGACATTTATTTTGCAGGCCTGTCTACCGCGCTACCGCTCGTGAACGCCGGCAGGTTACACGCGCATGCGATCACGACGAGCAAGCGTTCAGACACCGTGCCCGCACTACCCAGCATTAGTGAGTTCGGTTTTCCAAACTATTCAGCCATCATCTGGTACGGCGTCTTGTCGCCTGCAGGCTTGCCACAGCCTATTGTGGCCATGCTGCGCGAGCATATTTTGGTCATCATGAACATGCCCGAATTTCGCAAACAACTATCAGACTCAGGCGCCGAAATCTTTGACCAAGGCCCCGCCGAATTCAAAGCCTTTATGAAAGAAGATTTAGACAAGTGGGCCAAAGTCATTGCCGCCACGAAAGTCACTAAATAACCGGGCACTCAACATGAATACCGATCCGCGCACTGCCCCCGAGCGCACACCGGCCGCGAAGAGCAAGCCATGGCTCAAAACAGATTTCTCTTTTTTTGAAACGATCACATTGCGCTGGGCCGATAACGACGCCTATGGTCACATTAACAACGCGCACTACTATTCGTTTTTTGACACGGCGGTGGATGCATTTTTATTGCACCACGCCCTACGTCAGCTGATCACAGGTCACTACCAAACCTTGGTGGTGGCCTCAGAATGCAGATATTTCAGCCAAGTTTCTGCGCCAGGCACCATACGCGTGGGTGTGCGCCCCGGGCGCTTAGGCCGCAGTTCAACAACCTATGAAGTCGCTGTCTTTACCGACGACTCAAACGAAGCGGCTGCGCAGGGTTTGTTTGTGCACGTTTGTGTTGAAAAGCAAAGCCAACGCCCAACCGAAACACCCAAAAATTTTCGTGAGGCACTTCAAGGGCTTGTCGCGGGCCAGTAGCGATCGCGTAAGATTTTTTTATAAAGCTTTCCGGTGGGATGACGCGGCAGCTCAACAGCAAAGTCAATGCTACGCGGGCATTTAAAGTCAGCCAACTGTTCTCGACAATAAGCGATGAGTTCGGCTGCTAGGCTATCACTGCCGTTCTGATCTTTAACCAGCTGAACAACGGCCTTTACTTCTTCGCCAAAATCCAGATTGGGAATTCCGAAAACAGCAACATCCAATACCAGCGGATGACCAATTAGCACGGCCTCGATTTCTTGAGGATAAATATTGATCCCCCCAGAAATGATCATGAAGGCCTTACGATCGACTAAGTACAAATAACCTTCAGCGTCAAGACGCCCGATATCACCGAGCGTTGTCCAACCCAACGCATTGCGCGTCTCAGCTGTTTTTGCCGCATCGCCGTGGTACTCAAATTTTGGGCCCTCAGAAAAATAGACAAGACCCGTAGCGCCTACCTCAAGTACGCACCCCTCGTCATCGCAGATATGTGCCACCCCGAGTGCCGCCTTACCCACTGAGCCTTGATGTAACAACCACTCAGCACTCGTAATTGAACAAAAGCCATTATTTTCGGTACCCGCGTAATACTCATCAATGACGGGCCCCCACCAATCAAGCATCTGCAACTTGACATCGATTGGGCAAGGCGCGGCCGCATGAATCGCCCGCTTCATCGAGCTCAGATCAAAGCGCAAACGCGTGGCTTCAGGCAACTTGAGCATACGCACAAACATCGTCGGTACCCATTGACTGTGCGTGATCTGGTACTGTTGATGCAACGCTAAAGCAGTTTCTGCGTCGAACTGACTCATCACAAAAACCTCGCCCCCAAGCTTGATATTCGTCATGCTATGGCGCAAAGGAGCAGCGTGATAGAGCGGTGCCGGCGACAAATAACGACAATCTTTACCGTAACCGTAGAGCCCTTCTAATAAGTTCACCAAAAAGGTTCGCATCCCCGAGGGCCCGTCAGGCAGGGGCCACTTCACCCCTTTGGGTCGCCCGGTTGTGCCAGATGAGTACAGCATATCCAGTCCCTGTGCCTCGTCTGAAATTGGAGTCACAGAAAACTGCTCAGCGACGGCTTGCCAGCTGACCCAGTTCGCTTGCGCCTGACCCACGACAAATTGCTTCAGCGGTGTAAGCAAGGCTTGACTGACCTTGGCACCAAGCTCAAGCAAATCTTCGCCGACAATCAATACCTTGGCACCGCAGTCTTGCACGATATAGGCAATTTCAGCAACAGTCAGACGAGTACTAATTGTGGTGTAGTAAAGGCCTGCTCTCTCTGCACCGAAACATATTTCAAGAAATTCTCGCTGGTTTTTAAGCAAAATCGCGACATGATCGCCAGATTGGACGCCACAGTCTCTGAATAAATGGGCCGCCTGATTCGCGCGTTGCTCGAGT
>CAIYCP010000351.1 GCA_903924715.1 uncultured beta proteobacterium | reverse complement strand
CCAATATCGCCCAAGGTGAAGTAATCGCCGCGGTATGAACTTTCTGTCTTCTGGTCGTCTTTGAAATAGTTGAATCGTCCGACCGCGGGCGCCTTGATGTAAATGGTCCCTGCTACGTGCGCGGGTTGTTTGATACCATCGTCATTTAAGATCTGCACATGATCGACAGGATTTGGTTTGCCCACGGTGCCGGGTCGTCTGAGCCATTCAGTTGCATTCACATGCACAGCACGTCCTTCAGTTGCGGCGTAATACTCAGAAAGAATCGGCCCCCACCATTTCATCATTGCCGATTTAAGCTGCACTGAGCAAGGCGCAGCCCCATGAATGACAAACTGCAGTGAAGATAGATCGTATTTGCTTTTTATTTCTTCGGGCAACGACAGCA
This sequence comes from uncultured beta proteobacterium, assembly GCA_903924715.1. GTDB lineage: Bacteria > Pseudomonadota > Gammaproteobacteria > Burkholderiales > Burkholderiaceae_B > Zwartia. Next base: position 10,778 of record CAIYCP010000351.1, on the reverse strand, counting down.
GTCGATGAAACATCGTCGGCACCATGTGTGTGTGGGTGATGCGATGTTGTGCGATAAGACGCAATGCCTGTTCGTTGTCCCAGCGATTCATGAGTACGATGCCCACGCCAGCTAATAGCGGCTGCGCCAGAGAGTATCCAAGTGGTGCCGCGTGATAGAGTGGCCCCGCGCAGAGGTGTAATTGTTTCGTGCCACATTGATAGCCCGCCGTATTCGCCAATTCAAGTGAAACCATGACAGCGGGTAGAGCATAGGCTGGGTCACGATAAACCCCTTTCGGGCGACCGGTGGTGCCCGAGGTGTACAGCATCCTGCTTCCGAGGGATGGATCTTCGATGTCGTGCTCTGGGCACGCAGCAAGCGCATCAGCGTAGGATTCAAAGTCTGGGATGGCGCCGCCAATGGCAAGCTTGACTTGCGCCCGAGGGGCGAGTGCGACGGCTGTTTGAGCCTGTTGCGCGTAACGGTCCTCTGCAAGCAAGGCCTTTGCTTCGCAGTTATCAAGAATATAGCCGGCCTCTTCGCCCGTGAGATGCGTGTTGATGGGCGTGACTCGCAAACCTGAGCGCTCGAGTGCAACAATCACTTCTACAAATTCGACGCGATTTGAACAGAGTAGGGCAACGGCATCGCCTGCCTGAACACCTCGTTGACGCAAGGCTCTGACTAATTGATTGGCACGCGCATTGAGCGCGCTGAAAGACGTGATTCGACCTTGCTCAACGACCGCAGGTTCATCACCGTGATATTTGGCGTAGTAGGCAGTACTCATGCCTTGTTCAATACTTTGCATTCGCATGGTTTGAGCGTTCATTGTGACAGGGCTTCTCTTGCAGACTGAAATGGATGCGGGTGGGCTTTTCGTTTGATGTTTCAGTACTACTCTGGTTTGAAGCCCGACGTTTTTATAATTTCACGAAAGCGCTCAACCTCGTCAATTTGCATCTTACGCATTTGTACAGGGCCAAATGGCATCAACTCACCACCACCCGTACTCACCAGATACTCTTGCGCTTGAGGCGAAGTCAATACTTTTTGCATCGCCGTGGTTAAGATGTTTGTGACATGTTCAGGGGTTTCAGTGCGCACATATAAAGAGGTCCATAAATAGTTAGAGTATTCTGGATAGCCGCTTTCTTTAACGGTCGGAATATCCGGAAACTCTGGCGCGCGCGTATCCCCAGTTACAGCAATCGCACGAAGTTTTCCAGAAAGCAACAGGGTTGAAACACCACTTAAATTAAGCACAGCCCAGTCGAGTTGATTGCCAATTAAGTCCGTAAAGATTGGAGCCGCACCTTTGTAAGGCACCCCGACAAACTTGACCCCCGCAAGATTGTTAAACCAATCTAGGGTGAGTTGGTACGAAGTGGCATAGGTGCCAACGTTAAAAGGGCGAGGGGATTTTTTGGCGGCGGCCACGAGCTCTTCAAGGGTTTTGAAAGGCGAATTGCCTGGCACGACAAACGCACCCATCCCTCGCGTTAAGCCCGAAACAGGCTTGAAGTCTGTGATCGCGTCATAAGGAAATGGGCCTTTCATCACGAGCTGGTTTAGGCCAAGTGGGCTTAATGTCCCTAAAAATACGGTGTACCCATCTGCTGGGGCATTTTTTACAGCTGCTCCGGCGATCATGCCATTGGCGCCAGTGCGGTTTTCGATCACAACAGATTGCCCTAAGAGCATTGCAAGCTGTTGTCCAAAGTAGCGGGCGGCATTGTCGGTACCGCTACCAGCAGCAAGTGGTACCAATATTTTGATCGCTCGAGTGGGATAGTCTGTAACTTGTGAGTAGGCGCACGACATGAAGGTCAATAGCGATGCAATAAGAAAGCTGACTCTTTTCATTATTATGTGTCTCTCTGTTTTTTGCGCATGAGAGATGCCCATGAGCTGTCTGCTGCGCGACTTCAAAAAAAGTAACACGCAGGTGACATAGCGTCAATGTGCCGACACGTTTAGGCTATTGCAGTTTGATATCGTTATCTTTGATGACTTTGCCCCAAAAAGCGGTTTGATCGACCATCCATTGTTGAACCTCTTTAGGGTTCAAAGTGACTGGCTCAGAACCCAGTTCGAAAAACCGTTTTTGCACCTCAGGCTTAGCGGCAATTCGTTGCACTTCAGCATTGATCTTTTCGATAATGGCGGGTGGTGTACCCGTCGTTGTCATCATCCCCTGAAAAGATCCCGTGACAAAGTTTGGTACTTTTTCACTAATCGCGGGGGTTTCCGGGATTTGACCAAAACGTTTCGGGCTCGCAACGGCGATAAGTTTAAAGCTACCGGCTTTCACCATCCCGTAGGTGGCCAAGAAGCTATTCAGTGTTGAGTCGATTTGGCCGCCCGCCAGATCGCTGACGACCTGAGCCCCACCTTTGTAACCAATAAAGTTCAACTCAAACCCTAGACTTTGACTCATGACGACGCCCGCTAAGTGTGTCGAAGTGCCTAGCGTGACGCCAAGACTTAAGGGATTTTTTTGTGTTTTAGCGTAGGCAATAAACTCTTCGAAGTTGGTCACGGGCATTTGATTTTTCACCACAAGGATATGAGGTGAAAAGGCTGCAATCACGACGGGTGTTAACTCTTTGCCCGGGTTGTAGGTGAGCGAAGGCATGAGCGCAGGGCTCATGGTGAAGGTGCTCATGTCGGCAAGCACAAGGGTGTGGCCATCAGGCTTAGCACCGGCGACATATTGACCACCCAGGTGGCCCGAGGCTCCAGGTTTATTTTCAACAAGTACTGTTTGTTTCCAGGTTTCGCCAAGCTCTTTGGCAAAGAGACGCGCCACGATATCTGAAGCGCCGCCAGCGGGAAACGGCACCACGATTTTGACTTGTCGCTCTGGAAAACTGGCAGCCAGATCGATCTGAGCCCGAGCATCAGTGCCAGAGATTAGATATGAAACAAGAGTCGCTATGCATGTAAAAACAAGCTGGCTGAACTGTCTGAGGCGCTTGCTATCAGGACGAGCTTGTTGCATGTGATACTCCAGTAAAAGGCATTGGCGTTGTAACGATTATTTAGTATCGTAACTTCAAAAAGGGAATTGGAAGATTTCAATACAATAAACGTTTCCAACCCATTTTCTCTATCGGGTATTCCATGATCCTTCAAGCTCAAGTTTTACGTTTTTTGAAACATTTTCAGAGAACCGTTGGCCTATTGGTCATCGGGTTCATGTGTGGGCAAATGGCTTTCGTGCCGCAAGCGTCCGCCCAGGTCGCAGCTGCACAAAATCAAGTAGTCAAACAAAAAGCAGACGACGCAGTTACCCCGCTACTAGATACGCTTAAAACCTTGGTGGGTATCGAGTCTGGTAGCCGCGATCTTGAAGGACTGGCCCAACTTGGTGATGTCATTGCAGCCGAGCTCAAGAGTTTAGGCATGCAGGTTGAGATCATTCCAACCAAAGCACCTGAGACGCATCCGCAATTAAAGGGCGCTGAGTTAGGTTCGATCGTGTACGGTCGAAAAACCGGAACCGGTAAAAAGAAGGTGTTGCTGATCGCGCACCGTGATACCGTTTACACAAAAGGTATGGGTGCAAAACAACCGTTTCGGATTGAGGGTGATCGTGCCTATGGTTTAGGGATCTCAGATGACAAGAGCGGCGTGGCGTTAATTCTGCATACCGTACGCTTGTTGAATGAAATTGGCTTCAAAGATTATGAAGAACTTGCCGTTGCGATTAACGGAGATGAAGAAATTGGTTCGCCGGGTTCAAGCCAATTTTTCATTGAGAAAGGCGGTGTATACGATGCGGTGCTTTCTTTTGAAGGCGGTGGCTATGAAAAAAACATCGTTCGGTTAGCAACCAGCAGTATCGCGATTGTTGAAATGAAGGTCGAAGGTAAGGCCTCGCATGCGGGTGCACGTCCTGAGGCGGGGCGCAATGCCATCTATGAACTGTCACATCAAATCTTAAAAACCCGCAATTTTGGTGATCCGGCCTTAGGTTTGAAAATTAACTGGACTGTGATTCAGGGCGGCGGAACCCGTAACGTGATTCCGGCCTCTGCCTCAGCGATTGCCGATGTACGGTCATTATTTAACAAAGACATGGATAAGATGGAGGCGAATTTAAACGCGGCGATTACAGAAAAGCTGATCCCAGACACGAAGATCAATCTGTCGTTTTACCGCAGTCGGCCTGCGTTTGAGGCAACACCAGCCTCGCGGGTCATTGCGGCGCGGGCTGTGGATATTTTTAAAGAGATTGGCCAACCACTGGAAGTGGCCACGGTCGCAACGGGCGGCGGGACCGATGCTGCGTTTGCGGGGTTAAAGCCTAAGGGTGGTGTGCTCGAAAGTTTTGGCTTGCGAGGCTATGGCGCGCACTCCAATGACGATGAATACGTCTTTATTGACTCGATTGCTCCGCGCTTGTATTTGTCGACCAGAATGGTGATGGATATCGGCAGCGGGCAAGTTCAGTGGTAACGTGTGTCTAGGTGTTCAGTTGGCTGTGCTGTTATTGAAAAGAGAGTGATCATGAAACAAACAGAATTGACTCAAGAACTTGTATTGGCTGTCGCAGTCAAACAGGCAGGTCTAGAAAAAACGTTTCAAAAATTTCCAGAAGACATTTCGATTGCGTTTAATACAGTGGCTAAATTGCGGGCTGCCGGTCAGTTGTCATGCGATCCCCTAACCGAGTTTTGGCCACCGATGCGAGTGAAGGAGTAAACCATGCACTGGATGACTGCTGCTGAGATTGCCTCGGCCTACCGAAAGAAAACCTTGTCTCCCGTCGAATTAACGCAAAATCTTTTGGCGAGAATTGATGCACTCAACCCAAAATGTCACGCCTTTATCAGCGTTGATCACGAAGGTGCGTTAGCGTCCGCACGCGATGCCGAACGCGAGATCTTTGCGGGTCGCGCGTTAGGGCCTCTGCATGGTATCCCCCTTGGCATCAAAGATATTATCGATGTCGCCGGACAGACTACGACCTGCCACTCAAAGATCCAACTCGAGCATCGCGCTACCGAAGATGCGCAAGTGATCCGCAAACTACGTGCTGCGGGCGTCACCTTGATGGGTAAATTAGCCTTGCATGAGTTCGCCATCGGTGGCCCTTCATTTGATTTGCCGTTTCCACCTGCACGCAATCCCTGGAATCTGAATCATCATCCAGGTGGTTCATCTTCTGGCTCGGGGGCTGCCTTAGCCGCAGGGTTGGTGCCACTCGCCTTAGGCACCGATACCGGTGGCTCGATACGAAACCCAGCAGCCTGTTGCGGCATTGTGGGTTTAAAAGCCACGTATGAATTAGTGTCCCGCCGCGGGGTGTTTACGCTGTCTTCAACCTTGGATCACGTAGGACCCATGGCCCGCACCGTCGAAGACACGGGCTTGCTGTTAAATGCAATGGCCGAGCCTCAAGGCGATCGCTTGGCGCCTAACTATGTTGCTGACTTAACGCGCGGGGTCAAAGGTTTACGTATTGGTTATGTGCGACATTTTCATGAGGTTGATGAAATCGCACATCCTGACGTAGCTGCAGCACTCGATGACGCTGCCAAAGTATTCACAAAACTCGGGGCGGTGGTCACTGACGTCAAACTGCCGCCTTTAAACGATTTTTTGACACCACAAAAGCTTTTGATGATGGCAGAAGGTTGGGCCGTGCACGAAAAGTGGTTGCGCGAGCGCCCGCAGGATTATGCACAAATGTCACGACGCAAGCTGTTGACTGGGGCCTTTGTCACGGGCGGCGAATATGTTCAATCCATGCAAATGCGCCGTATTCTGATTGACGCTGTCGACAATATGTTTAAAGACTACGACGTCTTGCTGGTCGCAAACTCAATGGATCCTGCTTGTCGCATTGATGATGAGCCCGAAATTGTTCGTACCTACACGCGCCAAGCGAGAATGCCCTTTAATCTGACCGGGCATCCTGCAATCGCTGTGATGACTGGACAGTCAGCAAGCGGGCTGCCTGTGTCGATGCAATTGGTTGGCAAAAGCTTCAGCGAAACGACGTTATTGCGTATCGCGGCTGCCTACGAGCAAGCGACGCCCTGGCATCGCATGCATGCTTCTATCTAACAGATCAAGGCCAACTCAGTTGGCCTTGATCTGCGCGGCTTTTACAACATCTGCATAACGGGCCAGATCAGTTTTGATCTGATCGCCGTAGGCTGCCGGAGTTCCGGGGGCTGCGGTCACGCCCATGACGTCAAGACGCTTAATCACCTCTGGGTCGCTTAGCACTTCATTGAGGGTTGTGTTCAACTTTTGAATAATGGCAGGGGGTGTTTTGGCGGGTGCAAGGATTCCCACCCATGAGTTCAAGATGAAATTGGGCAATCCAGCTTCGATAAAGGTTTGCACATTGGGCAAAGAGGGCGCGCGTGCTGCGCTAGAGACGCCAATGCCTTTGATCCGACCATTTTGAATATGCGGCAAGGCGCCCGCGACGGCTGTAAAGACCAGCGGAATCGACCCGCCTTGTAAATCGATCATGGCCTGACCGCCGCCTTTGTAAGGCACATGAACAAGCTTTGAACCCGCAACGATATTCAGCGTTTCGCCCGCGATGTGTGGAGTGCTGCCAAGGCCTGAGGTGCCGTAATTCAAACCATTGGTTTCTTTTTTGGATAAGGCAATTAACTCTTTAACGTTGTTGGCAGCTAAGTCTGGGTGCGCGACTAAAATTAAAATCGCATCGCCGATTTTTCCGACAGGTGCAAAGTCTTTGACGGGATCAAACGGAATCGTTGCAAAGACGTGCGGGTTAATGACCATCGTGCCATCAAAACCCAAGAGCAGGGTGTAACCGTCTGGTTCTGACGTTGCGACTTGATTGGTGCCGATATTGCCAGAGGCGCCGGGCTTATTCTCGACGATCATTTGCTGGCCGAGACGCTTGCTCATTTGTTCGGCCACGAACCTTGCACTCTCGTCGGTTACGCCACCGGGTGTGAAGGGTACGATCAAGCGTACGGGTTTGTTGGGATAATTTCCTTGTGCTTGCGCGGCTGCTGGCAAAACATTCAACAAAACCAGACAAGCAATCAAGAAAGGTGCGAATAGTCTATTGGATCGTATATGCATCATTGCTCTTTTTATCTGATTGAACGATTTGTTTGCGGCGCCCCTAACAGACTGAGTTTAACGGGCTTCAGCCTGAATAGCTAAACATAGTATAAAAGCAGATCAGTCGCGAAGCATCGATTGATCTGCTACGCTTTCTTATCGAGACAACTATATTTTGGGTCACGCGATGACAATCATGCCCGGTTTTGCTCTTTTAGATATTGAAACAACCGGGGCGAGTATTCGTTTGCGCCATGGGGGAGAAGGGCCACCTTTGTTGTTATTGCATGGCAACCCGCTCACGCATGTTGCTTGGCACAAAATTGCGCCCAGGTTATCGGCGCACTTTCATGTGGTCGCTGCAGACTTACGTGGCTATGGTGATAGCTCAGCTCCAGTTGAAGACGCTGATTACGCCAACTATTCGTTTCGTGCCATGGCGCAGGATCAAGTCGAGGTGATGCAGGCCTTGGGATACGACCAGTTTTATGTTGCAGGCCATGATCGTGGTGCGCGTACGGTTCATCGGATGTGTTTAGATCATCCTGAAAAAGTGCTCAAAGCGGCCGTGATCGATATTGTGCCGACGTTAGATATGTGGAATGCGATGGGTCGCGTAGGCGCCATGCTGGGCTGGCATTGGCCGTTCATGGCGCAGCCGGCTGATCTGCCCGAGCGCATGATGGGTAGTGTGCCGGCAGATTGGTTTTTGCGTAAAAAGTTATTAAAACTGACCTCAGACTTAAATCATATCCCGCCTGAGATCTGGGCTGAGTATGTACGCTGCTTCAATGAAAAAACGATCCGTGGCTCTTGTGGTGACTATCGTGCGGCTGCCAGTATTGATTGTGAATTAGACACAGCAGATCTTGGTCGAAAGCTCGAGATGCCTTTGCTAGCGCTGTGGGGCCAAAAGAGTTTGGTGGGCAAGCAGTTTGCTGATCCCTTGAGTATTTGGCGCGAACGAGCCAAAAACGTATCTGGTGAGGGTTTGCCCTGCGGCCATTACGTGAACGAAGAAGCGCCTGAGCAAGTCATTGAGTGGTTATCCAGGTTTTTTAAAGATTAAGATCGAGCTTGAAAGCATTGGCCAGTAAAGAACTTTGTCTTGACAAAAAGATAAGAATAAAAGGATAGGTATGAATCGTTTCATATACTGGTTGATCAGTGTGTTACTGAGCGTGATGACAAACTGTGTGCAAGCTCAGGTTGCATATCCAACTCGCGAGGTCAAACTCATCGCTGGCTTTGCTGCAGGCGGTGCGACAGATACGATTGCGCGTTATTACGCAAAAAAACTGACTGATAAATTAGGTCAGACTTTTATCGTTGAGAATCGTCCAGGTGGTGGCGGTATTGTTTCGCTCAATGCGTTGGCACAAAGTCTACCCGATGGTTATATCTTGGCTCTGGGTTCCAATCCTATCGCCAGTAATGCGGTGTTGAATCGCAACCCCTACGACTGGCGCCGAGATTTGGCTCCGATTGCAATGCTGGTGTCTACGCCAAACGTCTTAGTTGTTCCTGGCAGTTCACCGATCAACTCTGTAAAAGAATTGGTCGAAGCGGCAAAGAAGACCCCGGGTACGTTGACGTTTGCCTCGGCAGGAACCGGTTCGACACAGCATCTTGCCGGAGAGTTGTTTCAATACATGGCTAACGTCAAAATGACCCACGTGCCTTATCGTGGTGGCTCGCAGGCGTTGATTGATATGTTGGCCGCTCGCGTAGATTTGACCTTTGGCAGTTCGGCCACCATGATGCCGCTAGTTGAGTCAAAAAAGTTGAAACTACTTGCCATCACGGGCCCGTATCGTTTGAAACAGCACCCTGACGTACCCACGATCGCTGAGTCTGGCTACCCGGGATTTGATGTGCAAGGGGATTACTTTATGGTGGCGCCAGCCAACCTACCTCAATCGATTCAAATGATCTTGGCTAAAGCAGTGGATGAGATCAGTCGCCAGCCAGATACCATTGCCTTTATTGAAAGCATGCATGCGCGTCCTCTGTATGGTGGGCCAGCCGAAACAAAGGCTTTTATTGAAGGCGAGTACAAAAAATGGAAAACCTTGATTGATGCAGTAGGTATCAAGGTAGATTGAGGCTTTATTACCCTAACAACTGTGGCAAAAAAATCATGACATATCAGCTAAATGAATATTATTTAAAACGTCGTGCGCTGATGCGTATGGGTCTGCTAAGTGCCTTGGCGCTTCCTGCACGCTTAAGCGTTGCGGCGGATTCCAATGCGGCAGCTCGCCCAGAAATTTCGCCGGTCACGTTGGCGTTGGCCAATTATGTTGCGCAAGTCGCTGATCGCGCACTTCCGGCCGATGCGCTCGAGGCGACTAAGCATCATTTGTTAGATACTCTTGCGGCCATGATCTCCGGCACGCATCTTTTGGCTGGTGAAAAAGCGATCGCCTATATCAAGGCCCAAGGTGGCACACCCCAAGCCTCGATCCCTGGCACCAACATCCTTACGACGGTGGTGAATGCGTCGCTTGCGGGCGGTATGTTGGCGCATGCAGATGAAACAGATGACTCTCATCCCGCGTCCCTCACCCATCCAGGTGCGGGTGTCGTGCCGGCAGCGCTTGCGATGGCAGAGTTTGAGCAATCAAGTGGCACAGCGCTGCTCAGGGCCGTGGCGTTGGGTTACGACATCTGTGCGCGACTATCGTTTTCGGTGGGGGCGTATGCCTTCTCGCGCCGCGGGCATGGCACGCATTCATTTGGTCCGATGTTTGGCGCCACCGTTGCTTGCGCTTCGCTTGCCAAATTAACGCCGCAGCAGGTTCGATTTGCCTTGTCGTACACCACTCAGCAGGCCAGTGGCCTGTCGAACTATGCCCGTGATACTGAGCACGTTGAAAAGGCGTTTCAGTTTGGTGGCCTGCCGGCCCGTAACGGCGCTGTGTCGGTCACCATGGTTGCCTCAGGAATGTCGGGGATTGACGATCCTTTTGGTGGGCCAAGTAACTTCTTTGTTGCCTTCGGCGGTGCTGAGGCTAAGCCCGAGGAATTGACCCGTGACCTGGGTGGGCGCTATGAAGTCATTAATACGGCAATTAAGCGCTGGACGGTTGGGAGCCCAATTCAGGCGGCACTGGACTCGGTCTATGACTTGATTCTTGAACATCGATTCAAAGCGAGTGACGTCGAGCACGTGAGTGTACGTATTTTCAAAACGGGTGCTGCAACAGTTAATAATCGCAGCATGCCTGATATCAATATGCAATATATGGTTGCGGTGATGCTGTTGGATGGCACGGCCTCGCTCGAAGCGGCGCATGATGTGAAGCGGATGAATCACCCTGACGTACTTGAGATTAAGAAGCGTGTGGAGTTGATTGGAGACGATGAGTTACAGAAGGCCTTGCCAAGCCGTCAGGCAATTGTTGATATCAAGCTCAAAGACGGTCGCATGCTGCATTCGCACACGAAGAATGTAAGGGGTACGGTTGCAAATCCGATGACGCGTGACGAGGTCGGTAAAAAAGCCTACGACTTATGTTCGCCAGTATTGGGGCAGGATAAGGCCCGATCGTTGGTCGCTGCAATTTGGGATCTCGAACAAGTGTCAAATATTCAAAGCCTGAGGGCTGTACTGCAAACTTAACCTTGCACAGTCTGTCCATCAACCAGCGTGATCGTCCGATCGCACGTGGTGGAGAGCCGGGCGTCATGTGTCACAAGCAGTACCGCACAGCCAAACTGGTCAT
>CAIYCP010000350.1 GCA_903924715.1 uncultured beta proteobacterium | reverse complement strand
TCGCTGATATGTTTGCTTTCGAAGGATTTGGTCAGGCGCTTGCCATGTCAAATCCAGAGTTTCACGAAGGTCTTGAGGCGGCACTCCAACGTCGAGAAGCGGATTTTGTGAACGCGAAAGACAAAAAATTTTGAAGCAATTAAAGAGAAAAAATAATGAATTCTGAATTACCGATTCCCGTCGCAAATCCTGATTCGCAAGTGTATTGGGATAGCGCGAATCAAGAGCGTCTGATGATCAGGCAATGTAAAGCCTGCAAAGAACTGCACTTTATGCCACGCTATCTTTGTCCTGCGTGTTGGTCGACTGAACTTGAATGGATTCAAGCCAGTGGACTTGGCGTCGTTCATAGTTTTACCGTGGTCAGACGTGCGCCGATGAAAGAATTTGATCACTTGGTGCCGTATGTGGTTGCCCTGATCGAACTTAAGGAAGGGCCGCGTATGATGACGAATATTTTGGGGCCAGACGCACTTGAGACGCGTATTGGTGATCAAGTCAAAGTTTGTTTTGAAGCGCGTGGGCCGGATGCCAAAGTGCCACAGTTTGTCAGGCATCTTGCGCAAAAGGGTGCAAACTAAATGGCGCAGACGATGAACTCGATTCGTAATAAAGTTGCCATCGTTGGTGTGGGTGAATCAGATATTGGCAAAGTGCCGACGATGAGCGGTTTAGGACTGAACGCTCAGGCCGCCCGGCGTGCCTTAGATGACTCAGGCTTAAAGCTTTCTGATATTGATGGGGTGCTGACTGCCTACTCATTTACCGAGCCTTACTTTATGCTTGGTAGCGTCATTTGCGAGTACCTGGGCATCAAACCGCGCTATACCGCCTCGATGGTTGTGGGCGGGGCCTCTCCGGCGGTCATGCTTAAACATGCGGCAGAAGCGATTACGGCAGGGCATTGCAAGACCGTCTTGATTTGCGCTGGAGAAAATCGCGCGACAGGCCAAAGCCGCGATCAGGCCGTTGCTGCGCTGATGGCGGTTGGTCATCCTTATTTTGAAAAACCCTATGGCCCGTCGATTCCGGCTTTTTATGCAATGATTGCGCGCCGGCATATGGAGCTATTCGGGACGACGGAAGAACAGATGGCCGCGGTGTCAGTGACCACCCGTGCGCACGCGCTCCTGCATCCGAACGCACATATGAAAAAGCCTCTGACAATTCAAGATGTGATGCAGTCAAAACCGATTGCAGATCCGCTCAAGATACTAGACTGCTGTTTGCTGTCAGATGCAGGGGGCGCCTTCATTGTGACTTCGGCTGACATTGCAAAGGACTTACCTTGTAAACCCGTCTATCTGGCGGGGATCGGCGAATATCATACGCACGAGCATTTGATGTGTGCCCCAAGCCTGACTGAGTTTGGTGCCCACGAGTCCGGAAAAATCGCGTACAAAATGGCGGGTTTCGGCCCTGCAGATATTGACGTCGCCGAGTTATACGACTGCTTTTCGATCGTACCGATTATCGAGCTTGAAGAACTCGGTTTCTGTAAGCAAGGCGAGGGCGGTAGTTTCTATCAAGATGGCTACGCCCGGATTGGGGGTCGTTTGCCAGTCAATACCCATGGCGGAATGCTATCGCATGCACATGCAGGGGCGGCCGGCGGCTTGTTTGGAATCGTTGAGGCTGTGCGTCAACTACGCGGCGGACTGGGTGCGCGGCAGGTTGAGGGCGCTGAGACAGCCTTGGTACACAACGAAGGGGGTGTGCTTTCATCGCATTGCACGCTCATACTGACTAAAGATAAACAGTAATCATCAGGAGATCAACATGGGAATCGCTACACCTCCCGTTCGGGGCCGTTATTTTGAAGATTTTGAAGTGGGTTTTGAGTTCGTGACGCCTGCGCGCACGATTACCAGTACGGACATTGTTAATTTTGCTTGTTTGTCGGGCGATTTTAATGAGGTGCATACCAATTATGAGTACTGCAAAACGACGCAATTCGGTGAGCCGATTGCGCATGGCCCGATGATTTATGGCGTGGCGGGAGGGCTGCAATATGCAAGCGGCATCAATGATGGCACGCTGCTGGCCTTAGTGCAGATCGATAAATGGCGCATGCTTGCACCAGTCAAACACGGGGATACCATTCGGATGAGATCAACCGTGATTGAAAAAAAAGAGTCGAGTAAACCCGATCGTGGAACCATTACCTTTAAACGCAATATTGTGAATCAGCATGAAACAACGGTTCAAGAAATGATCGCGACGATCTTATATCGTCGTCGGCCAAGTTGAGATGTCTAAGTCGAATGATTAGATTATTTTCTTTCAATAAGGCATCCCGATGAAAACATCAGAATCGTCAGTGAGCGTTCAATTGGCGCAATGGGTGAGTACGCTTCAGTATGCAGATTTGAACGCTGAAATCATTCAATATGCCAAGCGATTTCTATTAGATGCACTAGCGGTTGCGTGGGCGGGTTCGCGAGCAACGGGTACTGAGCCAGTGCATGCCTGGGTCGCTGCACAGGGTGGCAAGCCAGAGAGCAGAGTCTGGTTAACCAACGAGTATCTTCCGGCAACGTCGGCGGCGTTTATCAACGGCATTTACGCAGCAGCGCTTGACTTCGATAGCGTCCACGATCAGGCAACGTCACATCCGGATATCGTCATTATCCCAGCGCTGATGGCGCTAGCTGATCGACAGCCCATGAATGGCAAAGACTTTTTGACCGCCTACATTGCAGGTGCAGAAATGCACGTGCGTCTTTGTATGGGGATTACTCACAATCCAGGCTGGTTCATGACGTCAACCCTAGGGGTGTTTGCCTCTGCGGCAATCTCTGCACGAATGCTCGGTTTAAATGCGACGGGCATTCATACTGCGATGGGCATTGCGTTAAGCCGGGCAGCCGGAACCCAACAGTCGCTGGTAGAAGGAGCTTTGGTAAAGCGATTGCAATCGGCCTTTGCCGCACGCGATGGCGTTGAAGCAGCCTTTTTAGCGCAGTGCGGCATCACGTCGCCGAAGCAGATGTTTGAGGGAGAGCGAGGCTTCGATAAGCTATACGAGCCGCTTGATCGCGAACGTACACTAGGTGGCCTCGGAAAAAATTATCTGCTACAAACCTTAACCTTAAAAAACTATCCGAGTTGTTTCTGTAACCATGCAGCGATTGTCGCGACTGAACAGCTGGTTGAGCAGCATCAACTTTCAGCGGATCAAGTCGTAGAGTGTAAGGTGCGCATCACGCCCTACATGAATCGTTTGGTCGGGGCCGCGTTTGCTTACGGAGATAGCCCCCAGGTTTCTGCCCAATTTAGCGTGCAGTATTCAGTGGCGAGCATATTATTAAGAGGTCGTTTTCGGCTGCAAGATATTGATGAAGAGGCCGTACTGGATCCTGCCATCATGGAATGTATTAAAAAAATAAAAATCGAAATCGATTCCACTGAAACAGGAAAATTTACCCCGGCAACCGTTAGCATTAAGACGAAGACAGCAGACACCTTCAGCTGTACGATTAATGAAATCCCGGGCACCCCGGGCAAACCGCTGTCAGACGAGCAAGTGCGTCAAAAGGCGCTGGATTGTTTGACGAATGGGCCGTACGCGTTGCCTTTGCAGCAGGCTCAAAAGTTGATCGCACGCATCGATGCTTTAGAGCAATTTGAAAATATGCAAAATTTCTGGGATTTGACTTAAAGTTTACGTTGACCGATAAAAAATAAAGAGACATCAATGAAAAAAATTCTAAACCGTATGTTGAGTGGTGGTTTATTGCTGATGGTGGTGTCAGTGGTGACGGTTGCCAGTGCACAGTCAAATACGACAGCTGCGCCATGGCCCAATAAGACCGTGACGATCATTTCGCCTTTTGCGGCGGGTACGACCAGCGATGTCGTTGCTAGGCTTTTTGCACAAGGGATGAGCAAGGCGATAAACGTCCAGGTGATTGTCGACAATAAAGCCGGGGCGAGTGGCAATATTGGTATGAGCTATCTTGCTAAGGCGGCGCCCGATGGATACACGCTTGGGATGGGTTCAATTACGACCAACGCGATCAACCAGGCTTTATTCTCAAAGTTGCCTTTCGCGCTCAGTGATTTTTATTCGCTTGGCGTTATGGGTATTACACCCAACTTGCTCGTGGTCCCCGCGAACTCGAAGATTAAAAGCGTGGGGGATTTGGTTCAAATGGCCAAAGATAAGCCAGGCAAGCTGACTTTTGCTTCCGCGGGCAATGGTACGACCGGTCAATTGGCCGGAGAGTTGATTAAAGTTCGCACGGGGGTCGACATGCTTCATGCCCCTTACAAAGACGCAACGCGTGCACTAACGGATTTGGCTGCGGGCGAGGTTGATTTCATGTTCTATCACCCGGCGGCCGTGATGGCGTTGATTCAAGGCGGTCGCATCCGTCCTATTGCGGTGTCGAGTTCAACGCGTTCAAGCTCGGCGCCAGATGTGATTCCTGTTGATCAACAAGGGATTAGTGATTTTGATCTGGCGGCATGGTGGGTCTTGTGCGCGCCGGCTGGAATTTCGCCTGAACTCAAAGTTCGCTTAAGGGAGATCACTAGGACGGTCCTGTGCGATCCTGAAGTCATCCAAGCAATGCAGAGCCGCGGTTTTGAGTCTAAGCCCATGCGGGTCGATGAAATTGACCCCTACTTGTCAAAGGAAGTTGAGAAATGGGCGGACATTGTGAAGCGCGCCGGGGCTCGTGTCGATTAAGAGGCTGCCAAAGGGACTGGCTTCCTAGGGTAAGTGCTATGCCACGAGCATTGACGAAAGTGTGGCTGACTTCTATAGTCAATTAGGGCAAGCAGGGGCATTTTGAGTAGAGTCTCAAAGACAGCACATGCGTGCAAGTGGTTCAGTAGGATTCCGATAAAAAACTGAGGAGCAGCAATGAAAGAAGCATCGAAATCACGTCGCCAGCTATTGCAAGCCGGTTCGGCCGCCAGCGCGATGGCTCTGTTGGGCTTGCCTGCGATCGTCAAGGCGCAGTCTGACAAAATTCGCATTGGTCATTTGACACCGCTGACAGGGTTTTTAGGCCCTTTGGGTGAGTACGGCACCATGGGGATCAAGCAGGCCGTCGACGAAATCAATAAGGCCGGTGGCATTACAGGTCGCCAGGTTGAGCTCGTCACCGAAGATTCGGTCAATCCGGCAACTGCTGCAAGTAAAGCCCAACGTATGTTTGAACGTGATGGTGTGATGTGCTTGTTGGGTGAAATCAATTCGGCCTCAGGCTTGGCGATTAGCCAGGTTGCTTTGCGCAACAAAAAGATTTTTATTAATACCGGTGGTAACTCTGACGAACTTCGTGGCAAAAGTTGCAACAAGTTTATGTTTCACGTTGAGTGCGCGAACTCGATGTATGTGAACACACTGGGTCGTGCGTTGTTGCAACAAGGGATGGTCAAAGGAAAATCGTGGTATTTCTTGACAGCTGACTATGCGTTTGGACACGATCTGACGCGCGTCGCAAGCCGCTTTTTGGCAGCGCAAGGCGGCAAGATCGCCG
>CAIYCP010000349.1 GCA_903924715.1 uncultured beta proteobacterium | reverse complement strand
TTGACCATAAACACGATCAACCAACGCAGGCCTTGGGTCATCTTCACGTAGCACATACGAGTACCCAGCTTGTTTTCACGATCGTCACGCCTGACATACTGAGTCTGCTGATTGCCCAAGCTGTCCTGATATTTGCGTATTTCCATGGTGACACCAGCTAAACGTCTGGCTGTTCTATACAGCGTGAGATACTCCATAGGCGAAAACCAACCTCGCGCCTTGAGTTTTATTTTGACGCTGGGAAATTCAGGCACAGCAGGCAATAGCCCTCGCCTGCAGGCCAACATCAAGACCCTACGAACAATTTGCAAATAAGAACGAATGGTGGTGCCACTGATTCCAGTCGCACTGAGTTCGGTCACATAGTTTTCCAGTGCTTGATAATTGATGTTTTTAACGTCCATTTCGCCGAAATATGGCAACACAGACTTTTGATAACGATAAACAAAGTTGTCGTAAGTCATCTTGGTCAGGTCGCCACGTTGTAGCTTTGCCCGTTCTGTGACAGCTGCTGCTTCACCCAACACACCGAAATTGGTCACTGATGATTGTGGATCTAAGACTGTGCCCTGCGTGATGATGTTGTCGTAGTAGCTTTTGGCAAACGAGACAGCTTCACGCTTGCCTGTCTGCTTGGTGCTTTTTCTGCAGACCTTGCCATCCCAGTAGTACCTAAGCCACCAATAGCGACTTGCGGCCAAGCGATAAATCCAAAGCTGCGCGGGATAGCCGTCTATGTAGGCTCGCTCTGTCTCGGCTGTTCTGGATTTGGTTTGAGTGGCGTATTCTTGTGCGTCGAATTTCAGCAGTCGTAGCGTGGTCATAGTTGCTCAAAAAGAGTTGAAGTTTTTGAGTACAAACTAACGCAGGGCGATAAAAATTACGACCAGAAAAAGTCAGCGCAAAAATATGGTGGGGAAACAATCGGGCAACTTGGAAGCTGCGGGTGTGAAGGCAGTGCTCTACCACTGAGCTAACCGCCCAATCTTGATGCGCACTTGTGGTGGCTAGATTGGAGTGTTGGACGAATCCAAGGGCCGAATTATACACAGCCGCGCCCATTTACCTCAAAGATAGCAAGAGTCTTGAGATAAACAGGCAGTCTATTCGCACTAAATTAGCTGACGAAGCCGACTTCAGGTGGCTGCCCAACGGCGAATCGAGCTGAGCCTGAAGATGCCAAGCATTACCTTACCCCTTTGGACAACCATTCTCTAATGGTTTCCCGTTGATACGATCCTTCACCCATTCAAGATACAGTGGCGCAGAAACGCCCGGGGTTGAAAAGTGCGTTTGTTCACCTGGCAGCTGAACTCTTGCTACATTCGCGCCCATCGCGCACATCTGCTTTTGATAAATCTCATGCATAACAGGAGGCACGACAGTATCTTTTGTGTCCCAGTAAATCGCGACGGGCGCGACTGGCTTTACCGGTTTGACACTACCATCAACAAACGCCTTAATCCAAGCCGAGGAGTTGCTGGCTTGGGGATTCACTAGAGATTTATATTTGTCTCCGTAGGCATAGTTAAAAGAATCAGCCATCACATGAACACATTTGTTACTTGATAATTGATCCGCAACCTTTGCACCCTCTTCAGTCAGTAAATCAGTGAGCTTAAGCTCGGGATAGGCGGCCTGAGTGCCCCAGAGCCCCATCATAAAGTGGGTAAACAAGAACACGTTCGAGACATTCGCCTCAGTAAACTCTTTCATCACTTTGACCGCACCAGCTGCATCGAGCGGAGCTTTTGGAAGCAGCGCTGCTAAATCTTCTGGTGCCAAGGCAACAAATCCAAGGTACTGCAAATTATCTGAAGCAGTACCTTGCAGAGCCTGATAGTCTGGCAAACTTGCAGCGGCAATCGTTGCACCCCCACCCTGTGACCAACCATACACAACCGTCTTTTTGCCCGCACCGATTTCTGTCATAGAGCTCGCTGCTCGCGCGGAGTTAATGACATCTCTACCATTGGTTTGCGCAACGGCATATTGATGCTTACCACCACCGCCAAGACCTTGGTAGTCTGTAGCAACCACGACGTAACCTTCGTTGATAAACTCTTGGCCCTTCGGAATCCCATAGTCAGTCGAAGAGTTTCCATCTAGTAGGAAGTACTCATTGAGCTCACGAGTTGGATCGATCACTTGGGAGGGGCCACAGTTTTGTGCAGAGCCTGTTGTGCCATGGGCCCAGGCCAAAATGGGTCTGCCTTCTTTGGGGGCTGGGCTAACCGGGGCGATCACAAGCGCCGTAGCGATTGTCTTACGCTCGCCTACATCGGATGAAATATAGGCAATTTTCCAAGCCTGCGCGCCTTTGAGTGATGTCTGAATCTGCTCTTTTTTGATCACTTGGCCCAATACCCCAGTCGGGCTCATTTGTATGACTGACTCATAAAAAGGCGCAACAGGAGGCGCTGCCAACGCACTAGAGAAAGCAAAACAAAAACTCGCGAGGGCTAGGTTTTGAACAAGTGATTTCATGGGTCGTTCCTAAGACTGTAAATGTATATTAATAGTGTTACCTCAAAGATCGCAAGAACGTTGGGATAGACAGGCCAAAGACAAAGCTTAGGGCCATGATCGCGAACAAGCCCAAAATCCAAAGAACATATTTATGCGAACTTTTCAGAACTGCGACGTCAACATACAAGTCAGAAGATTTAGCTCTGCAGCTATCAATATTGGCCTCCATCTTAGACTTTAGGTCTGCGATCTGCACTGTTAGTTTAATTTCAAGCTGGTTTGTCTTAGCCTCAAGGCGATCTGTCTGAGACAGAGAATTAAATGTACTCATCGCGCATCTCTCATCATTGAATATACGTATTAAACCGCCTTCAAGCCTCTACTGTGAGTCGACGCAAAGTCAAACGCAATAGCTTGGGCCTGACTCTTACAAACACTTACAAAACCCAATCTAAATGGCTATAAATCCGCCCTAATCGTCTGACAACCAAGCAAGCCACGCATGCCATCCCAACCAAAATCGGCCATAATCCTAGGCAAATAACATTGATACGAGACAAGCCATGAAAATCACCGCGATCACAGCGATTCCCCTTTCCTTTAGGCTTGACCAGGGCAAGACGGTCACGATGGGGATTGGCAGTACGACCAAGCGCGACACGATTATTGTGCGGGTCGAAACCTCTGAAGGCATCACGGGGTATGGAGAAGCGCATCCTGGTCGCAGCCCCGGCGCTGTGGTCAGCCTGATTCACAACACGCTGGCCCCGATGCTAATCGGCATGAAAGCGACCGACGTGATTGGCGTCTGGAAACGCGTGCACCGTATGCAACTTTCAAGCCACGGGGTAGGCTCGGGCGCCTCATTAGGCTTATCGGGCATTGACATGGCGCTATGGGATATTCGCGGCAAGGCCGCCAAGATGCCCTTGTATGAATTGCTGGGCGGCAGCAAACGTCGTTTGCCTGCCTACGCAGGTGGCATCTCGTTAGGCTATCAACCCAAAGAGTCTTTGGCAGAAGAAGCTCAAGAATATGTCGCACGCGGCTACAAAGCGATCAAGCTCAGACTGGGTGACTCAGCCAAAGCCGACATTGAACGCGTGTTGCATGTGCGCAAGGTGCTTGGCGACGATATTGATATTTTGACAGATGCCAACACTGCCTACACCTTGGCTGACGTGCGACGCGTATTGCCAGTGCTCGCAGATATCAAAGCGGGCTGGCTTGAAGAGCCCTTCGCCTGTAACGACTTTTCTTCATACCGTGAAGCTGCAAAGATTACCTCGCTCGTACCGATTGCCGCAGGCGAAAATCACTATGGGCGCTTTGAGTTTGCCCAATTACGCGAAGCAGGTGCAGTGCAGATCTGGCAGCCTGACTTATCAAAATGTGGTGGCATTACCGAAGGCCTCGCCATTGCAGCCATGGCCTCGGCCTATCGCATCCCGATGCATACGCACAGCTCGGCTACCGGCATCAACCATGCAGCCACCATTCACTTTATGGCGGCAATCGAGAATTCAGGCTACTTTGAGGCGTGCGTGTCGCACTTTAATCCTTTGCGCGATATGTTTGGCACAACCTTTGAGATTGGCCCAGATGGTTGCGTTGAGCCGCTCGACAGGCCTGGGATTGGGCTTGAGATTGACGAATCGTTGTTTGCTAAATATCCACTGATTGATGGGCCAGGATATGTTGTGAAGTTTTAAGAAAATCGCAGGCTAAATCTCATAAAATTTGGAGACCAAATGCTTAAGCAACTGAAAATACTCTTCTATACGATCGTTGTTGCCACTGCAGCAATCAGCGCGACCCATGCACAAACATTTCCTGAACGCGCAGTCAAAATTGTGGTGCCTTATCCACCGGGTGCGTTCAATGATTCGCTGGCACGCATGTCAAGCGAAAAACTCACCAAGCTTTGGAATCAAACCGTCGTCGTTGAAAATAAGCCAGGTGGCAACACTACGATTGGCAACAATTATGTGGCGAAATCACCTGCGGATGGCTACACGATTCTGATCTCTCCGTTGCCTTTTTCAGCCTTGCCAGCGCTATACGGGAAAAAGCTTCCCTACGATGCGCTTAATGATTTTCAAGCCTTAATTTTGGCCGGCAGTGCACATAATGTGTTGGCCACGCGTAAAGACCTTGGCATTAAAAATGTAAATGAACTGATTGAGTATGCCAAAAAGAATCCGAGCAAACTGAATTACGGCTCAACCGGCTCGGGCTCGTCAAACCATCTGTCGATGGAACTCTTAATGAGTATGACGGGCATCAAACTGACACACGTGCCCTATAAAGGTAGCGCACCTGCCGTTGCGGCATTGATGGCCGGAGAGATTGACGTGTTGTTCGACAACATCCCAAATATTCTGGCGCAGATCAAAGCCGGCACTGTCACAGCCATCGCCGTCACAGGTTTAAAGCCATCATCGCTCTTGCCCGGCATTCCGACGGTTTCTGACTCAGGCGCGCCTGGCTTTGAAGTCAATGTATGGTTTGGCATGCAAGTACCTGCCGCGACGCCCAAAGCCATTGTTGATCAAGTGAATCGTCAATTAGCCGCGATCTTTCACGAGCCAGATATCACCAAACGTTTTAATGACTCAGGTGTTGAAGTCGTAGCCAGCACACCTGAAGAGTTCAGCAAATTGCTCAAGAGCGAAGTCGCCAAATGGGGCAAAGTCGTTCAAGACGCCAACATCAAAATTGAATGAGTACTCGCATGAAAATTCAAGACGTCACGCT
>CAIYCP010000348.1 GCA_903924715.1 uncultured beta proteobacterium | reverse complement strand
TTTTGAAGCACACCGCCGGAGTAGCTCAGTTGGTAGAGCAGCTCACTTGTAATGAGAAGGTCGAGGGTTCGATTCCTTTCTCCGGCACCAAGGTTTTAAACGGGTCACGCAAGTGACCCGTTTTCATTTGTGCCCTGCGTGCGGTTAAGGCCGCGTGCGTGTGGTTTTCGCGAGCTTGGTCCAGGGCAAGTCTGCTGGGTCAGCGGCCATCGGCCCGGCTGCTTTCGCCACCAAAATGTGCGAGGCGATCGGTGTGAAATCAGCCCGAAAATGAACTGAGCTTTTAACAACTAAAATTTTCATGGTCTCGGGATGCACCCCTAACATCCTAAATAGCTCGCGATCGAGTAATTGCTTTTTACCACTTGCCACTGCGATTAACACACCTTCAATTTCCAGTAGGGCGCATAGCCCAAGTGCGATCGTTGAGCCCGTCATCATCGGGCCTTTAAGCGTGACCTTGCCATCAGACAGGGCTTTAACCTTAAAGCTTCCTTGCACTGGTGCATCGCTCGATTGCCCCGTAAAAGTTGGCACGGCCGTGCCCACTGTTGTCGTAATCGACGCGCCCAACCCGGCTTCATGGGCCATCTTTGCTGCCGCGGCATCAAAGAGCAAGCCGAGCGCGACCTTGCCCGGTAGACGTTTACCCGCGCCCTTTTCAAGCAAGGCACGCAACAAACCCGTCGTGTTGCTATCGCCCCCTGCGCCGGGGTTATCTTGCGTATCCGCAATCACCACCGGTTTTTCGTTCGTCTCACCAAGTAAACAGGCCCGCTCGACCGCATCGCGCGCAGAAAAAATTTCCAGTTTCCACTGGGTCGGTTCGCTAGCCCTGGCATACAGTCGCTGCACTGCCGTTTCAGCGCGTTCTCCATAGCCCCACACCATCGGCGCGCACTCTGCAATATCAGAGGCCGGAAACGCCATGCAAAAGCTCAGACAAGTATCAAATTCACGATCAAGATCAAAGATTTCTTCATAAATCGATTTTGCAGGTTCGAGCCAAGTACTTTGTGCATTCAGCGCAAGCAAATAAGGCAGACGACGATAGGTCAACGGCTCTTTTGAACCACGTGTCAGGCGCCGCTTTAAAAGCCGTGCTGCCAACTCGCCGGTCTTGGCCATGTCAACGTGCGGATACGTGCGGTAAGACGCGAGTGCATCGGCCTCTGCCAGCATGCGATGGGTTACATTCGCGTGCAAGTCTAAACTCGCCACGATCGGCACAGCAGGACCAACGATCGCACGTATGCGCGCGATCAACTCGCCTTCTGTGTCATCAACGTGTTCGGCTACGGCAGCGCCATGCAAATCTAGATATACCGCATCAAAACCGCCCTGGCGTATATCCGCGAGAATTGAGTCGCTAATGCGCTCAAAGGCATCGCGCGTCACATGCGCAGAAGGAATCGCACCACACCAGGATCCTGGTACCAACTTCCATCCCTCTAGTCGAGCAGCCTCAATAAATCCACCAATCGGAATATTCACACCACGCAAACTGTCGAGCATGGGTTGGCCTTTAATAAAGGCCGGAAACGACTCACCTCGATTAAACGCTGCCCAGTCAGCCTTTGTGGGCGCAAACGTATTGGTTTCATGCTGATAGCCTGCTACGTAAACCTTCAAGATCACACTCCATTCAAGCAAAAAAATACCCGAGCGGTTTTAGCTCGGGCGATTTTTTAACAGCCTCATCACGTTTCAACCGGGTGATGAGGCCATCACACAAACATCAGGCCAGGCGAACCATCAATGGCACAATCAACAGCGCCACAATGTTGATGATTTTAATCAGCGGATTCACTGCGGGGCCTGCCGTATCTTTGTACGGATCACCGACGGTGTCGCCGGTCACAGCGGCTTTGTGAGCCTCTGAACCTTTACCACCAAAGTGTCCTTCTTCGATGTACTTCTTGGCGTTAT
>CAIYCP010000347.1 GCA_903924715.1 uncultured beta proteobacterium | reverse complement strand
GATCAATGCCAGTCAGTGGTTTGCGTCCACTGAGCAAGCCCTTGGCGATCGCTTTTAGAGTGTTCATAATATTTAACTTATCAAAATAAGTTAAATAAATTTACCACATTTCGGATAAATATATAGAAATTTAATGTTAAATATATTTAACATTATTAAAATAAGTTAAATATATTTAACAAAGTATAACGTCAATTCAACTAAACCTTAGTCGGCGCAGCCGTCTCAAGTCCAAAGGCTTTATGCAGCGCGCGAACGGCGAGCTCCATGTACTTGTCTTCAATCAGTACCGAAGTTTTGATCTCGCTGGTGCTGATCATCTGAATATTGATATTTTCTTGTGCCAAGGTTTTGAACATCAAACTCGCCACACCTGCATGCGAGCGCATGCCGATGCCAACGATCGACACCTTAGCCACCTTGTCATCCGATAACACTTGGCGCGCACCGACGGCAGGAACAACGGTGTCTTTTAGCAACGCCAAGGTACGACTAAACTCATTGCGGTGTACGGTAAACGTAAAGTCTGTGGTGCCATCAACCGACTGATTTTGAACAATCATGTCGACATCAATATTGGCATCAGCCACTTTACCTAGAATCGCAAAAGCGACGCCCGGTTTGTCAGACACGCCCAAGAGTGTCACCTTGGCTTCGTCGCGGCTAAAGGCGATACCCGAAACAACGGCAGCTTCCATTTTTTCGTCTTCCTCTAATGTAATCTGTGTGCCAGAACGCATTTCTTCGTCTAGCGACATATTGGGGTCAGTCAGCGAGGACAACACGCGCGTTGGTACGCGGTATTTACCTGCAAACTCAACCGAACGAATCTGCAACACCTTAGAGCCCAACGACGCCATCTCAAGCATTTCTTCAAATGAGATCACGCTCAAACGACGCGCATCGGGCTCAACGCGCGGGTCGGTGGTGTACACGCCATCAACGTCGGTATAGATCAAACATTCGCGGGCCTTTAAAGCGGCCGCGACCGCAACGGCCGACGTATCAGAGCCGCCACGACCAAGCGTGGTGATGTTGCCGAGATCATCGACGCCCTGAAACCCCGTGACAACAACGACGTAGCCCGCGTCAAGATCTTGACGAATACGCGCATCATCAATCGAGGTGATACGTGCCTTGGTGTAGGCAGAGTCGGTACGGATGGGCACTTGCCAACCCGCGTAGCTGCGCGCTTTCAAGCCCTCTGCCTGTAAAGCAATTGCAAGCAAACCACTTGAGGCCTGTTCGCCTGTGGCGGCGATGGCATCAAGCTCGCGCCCATCCGCCTCGGCCGAGAGTTCACGGGCCAGGCCGAGCAATCGGTTCGTTTCGCCAGACATGGCTGAAGGCACGACCACGACCTGATGGCCAGCCGCGTGCCATTTTGCGACGCGACGCGCCACATTTTTAATGCGTTCGACTGACCCCATTGAGGTGCCGCCGTACTTGTGAACAATGATTGACATAGTGGTAAACGGATAGATTCGAGACGAAAGGTCTGCGAAGTCAGTAAATAGGAGCCTAAAGAGGACTATTTTAGCCCGAAGACAGCAAGACGCGCCCTTGTTTGCAGCGCACAGCCACTGCGCCATGCTGCCAAAGCAATTCACGGTCGTGCCCTAAGGCATGCAGCTGCCGCAATTGACGCAGCAAATCAGACAAACGGCGCTCGCCCGGCATGGCCACGCCCTGCCCCTGCAACCAATGTCGAAGTACCAGAGCTTGGCGCGCTGCACTCAGTGCACGCCAGCGTGACAAACTAAAACTATGATCCTGGGGATCAACCTCTAGACTCTTGAGATCGGCGGCGGCCACCTCAGAGAGCACTTCGTTTGTTTCAGAGGCCTGTCGCGCATGGCGCACAAGTGTTTCTCGCCAGGCTGGCCAATGCGTGTTCAACACGGGCGCCAGTTGGCTGCGCAGTGCACCGCGCGCATAGCGCGGGTCAGTATTACTTGGATCTTGCACAACATGCCAACCAGTACGCTGCGCATAGTCTTGCACAACAGCCAGCAGGTCAGCGCGCTCAACGTCCAGCCAAGGCCTTAACATTCGCAGGCCTTTACGTTGCACGTCTTCTTGCATAGCGGCCATGCCAGACACGCCCGTCCCACGCAACAAACGCAACAAGACGGTTTCAGCCTGATCCTGACGGTGATGCGCCAACAACAAAGCCGCAATCTCGTGCTGCGCGCACAGTTTTGTCAACGCTGCGTAGCGCGCCTCACGGGCCGCACCTTCAAGACCTAAACCAGCGCTCTGATCCACCTGCACACGACAGACATGCAGCGGGATATTTAAATTTTGCGCAAAAATCTTTAAATGATTTGCCCACGCATCGGCCTCAGCCATCAACCCATGATGAATATGAAAAAAATGGAGTGGGCGCGCAGTCTGTGCGCAATGCTGCGCGGCAATCAGCGCCAACGCAACGGAATCGGCACCTCCGCTAAGTGCCACCGCAATCGGTGCGCGCGCCGCGAGCGGCGACAGCGCAGTGCCCAGCAAAGCGCTTAAGCGAAGAGACAAAGGTTCATGCTCACTAAGCACGAACTTCTTGAAAGCGTCCGTAGGACAACAGGCGCTCTAGACGATGATCGATCAGTTGCTGAGGCGTCATGTCGGATAACTGTCTGAGTGCATCACCCAACGAACGACGCAAGAGTCTGGCCATCACACGAGGATCACGATGCGCGCCCCCGATTGGCTCATTGACGACGCGATCAATCAACCCAAACTCTTTCAGTCGATCGGCCGTAATCGCCAACGCAGCAGCCGCTTCAGAGGCCTTATCGGCACTGCGCCACAAAATCGAAGCACAACCTTCAGGCGAAATCACAGAATAGGTTGAGTACTGCAGCATCATGACGACGTTGCCCACTGCAATTGCGAGCGCACCACCTGAACCACCCTCTCCGATAATCGTCGAGATGATTGGCACTTTGAGTTCGGCCATCGCATAAAGATTATGACCAATCGCTTCGGATTGCCCACGCTCTTCAGCACCAATGCCGGGATAGGCGCCGGGCGTATCCACAAACGTAAAAACAGGCAGATTAAATTTTTCGGCTAGCCGCATCAAACGCATTGCTTTGCGATAGCCTTCTGGACGTGGCATCCCAAAATTACGGGCGGCACGTTCTTTAGTGTCGCGGCCCTTTTGATGACCGAGCACCATGCAAGGCGTGCCGTTAAAGCGGGCCATCCCACCCACAATCGATAAATCATCGGCGTACATGCGATCGCCGTGTAGCTCATGAAAATCAGTAAAAATTTCTCGCACATAATCCAGCGTATAGGGACGCTGGGGATGACGCGCCACCATCGAGGTTTGCCAGGGTGTTAGTTTTGAATAAATATCTTTGGTCAGCGTTTGGCTTTTTTGTTGCAAGCGACTGATTTCTTCAGAGATATCAACTGCAGAATCTGCTTGCACATAGCGCAGCTGCTCGATCTTGCCTTCGAGTTCGCCAAGTGGTTGTTCAAATTCTAAATACGTATTGCGCATATCAATGTGCCCTAAAGGATGGCTCGTTTAGTACTCGACCGGAACAGGGTCAAGACTACGCCACAAATACCAGGTCGCCACGGTTCGCCAAGGCTGCCAACCCTGAGCGACTTCGCGTGCCTCGAAGCGAGATACCGGTTCGCCACTGAAGTAGTGTAACGATATTGCGTTCAAAAGCCCCACATCGTCCATTGGCAAGACGTCAGGGCGCTGCAGATTAAAAATCAAAAACATCTCGGCCGTCCAGCGACCGATCCCGCGAATCGCGGTGAGCTCTTCAATCACTTCTTCGTCTTGCATGCGTGCCCACTTCGCGGGCTGCACAAGCTTGTCACTGAAGTGCGTAGATAAATCCAGAATATATTCAGCCTTACGCCCCGAAAGGCCCGCTGCACGCAAGCGCTCAAGGCCCGCTTTTTGCACTGAGGCGGGCGTAGGTCGCTTGCCGCACTCGAGCAATAGTCTTTGCCACACTGACTCGGCCGCTTTGACTGAAATCTGCTGACCACAGATCGAGCGCGCTAACGTAATAAACGGATTGCCCCGACTCTTTAACCAAATATCAGGATAGCGTGGAATAATTTTTTTAAGAATTCGATCGCGCTTCATCAAATGCGCGATCGCCTCGTCCCAATAGTCAGGCCTATCTGTCGTCGGTGCAATCTTTGTCATATCTTTGACCTTACGCACGTCGCCATTGAGTCAGGCCGCCGGGTTTATCATCCAGTTCGATGCCTGCTGCTTTGAGTGTTGCACGAATTCGGTCAGATTCGGCAAAGTTTTTTTGTTGTTTCGCGAGCGCACGCGCAGCAATGTGCGCTTCAATCTGCTCGTCTGAAAGTGCGTGAGCAAGTGCTTGCACGGCCTGCGCACCCAAACCAGATTCGCCGGCACTGGCCTGCTCGAGGGCCCGCCGCGTATAGCGCGTGGCACTTTGAAAATACACTTTAGGCTCTTGTTGTAGCAAGCCCAATAGCGAAGCCAGTGCTTTAAGCTGTGCACATACGTTTGAGTCTTTGCTGCGATTGGCCTGACTCGCCAAATCAAACAGCGCAGCCACGGCGCCTGCACTATTAAAGTCGTCATCCATCGCCACTTTAAAGGCCTGAGCCGCCGGGCTTGACCAATCGATTGGAACAACTCCAGCGCTAGGCACATTTTGCAAGGTTTGATACAGGCGATCCAGTGACTGCTGCGCATCGATCAAATTATCAGGCGCATAATTTTGCGCACTGCGGTAGTGATTGCGAACAATAAAAAAGCGCAACATTTCGGCTTCGCGCGGATTCACCTGATACTGTGCCGATTCAGCCGAATGACCGGGCAAATCAGTACTCACACCAATCGTCTGGCGAATCGTACGAAAGTTTCCCAGCGACTTTGACATTTTGTCAGCATCAACCATCAAGGGGCCGCAATGGATCCAAGTGTTGGCCAACGTGCCGCTAAACGCACCTTCAGTTTGGGCGATTTCATTCTCGTGATGCGGAAACTTCAAGTCTGGCCCGCCACCATGAATATCAAGCGGCACCCCTAGCAAAGCCTTGCTCATCGCCGAGCATTCAATGTGCCAGCCCGGACGCCCCCAGCCATAAACAGAAGGCCAACGCGTATCTTCAGGCTCATGCTCTTTAGCCGACTTCCACAACACAAAGTCAAGAGGATCACGCTTGGTAGAAGCCACAGCGACTCGCTCACCTGCCCGCAAATCGTCAAGCGTTTTACCCGATAGCTTGCCGTAGCCCGCAAACTCGCGCACAGAGAAATTCACATCGCCATCCGTTGCGTGATAGGCGAGACCTTTTTTTTCGAGTATCCCAATGATATCGAGCATATCGCCGACGTATTCAGTCGCCCGAGGCTGATGATCAGGCGACTGAACACCGAGTGCTTGCTCATCAGCGTGCATCGCTTCGATAAAAAACTGTGTCACCTCGCCTAGCCTTTGTCCGGATTGCACCGCTTTTTTGATGATCTTGTCATCAATGTCAGTGATATTGCGGACATAACTGACTTGCAATCCTGAAGCGCGCAACCAACGCTGAATGACGTCAAAACTGACCAGCATGCGAGCATGGCCTAAATGACAGTAGTCGTAAACGGTCATGCCGCAGACATACAGGCCCGCCAAACCAGCCCGAATCGGGGTAAAGGGGCGTTTAGAGCGCGACAGTGAATCGTAAATCTGCAACATACGGATTGGAAGGCCAGGAGACGAAAAAGAGAAAATTAGGCGCTGACCGGTGCTGAACCAAAAGCAGCGTTAAAATGCGAGTGGTCAAGTATAGCAATTGAGGGTTTTACGCCTTGAAGCTGCAAAAAAGCATTCTTTCGATTCTGGTCCTTCTAGGCGTGGCAACGCTTGTGCCTGGGGCTGCGCTTGCTCAAGCCACTTACAACAACAGTCCGGCACCTAGCGGGATAAACCCCCTGAACGTCAACCCGGCAGCCCGCAATCCCGCCCAAAATTCGCAAATGCCAATGCCTTCGGCCCTGCCCGATGCCGCTGCCAATCAAGTGCTAGGCGACATCCTCCCAGAAAAGGGCTGGGATGGCCTGGCCAAAGTGCTCGATGCAATCTCGCCACCAGTCGATACCCGTGTTCCGCTGACGCCCTCTCAAATGGCAACCCGTATTGAGGGCTTAATTCGGGCTGACCGCCTACCCGAGGCGCTGGCTGAGGTAGAAAAACGCTTAACCGTTGAGGCCAACCGCGCCACACCGGGCACCGATGTCCAGCTTATGTTTATGCAAGCGCGTTTGTTCACAGAAATGAACCGCTTAACCGAAGCCGAGGCCACCTATCAGCGCATGACGATGCGGTTTCCAGAACTGCCCGAGCCTTGGAACAACCTCGCAGCCTTATACGTGCGCCGCGATGAGCTTGAGCAAGCCCGTCGTGCGCTTGAACAAGCCATTATGATTAACCCGAAATACGCGGTGGCTCAGGCTAATTTAGGTGATGTTCAATTAAGTCTGGCCCTGCGCGCCTATCAGCGCGCTGCTGCCGCAGGCGTAGCCGGCCTGAACCCAAAAATTCGTAGCGTCAAGAACCTAATCGAGGCTCCCTTAAAATGACCGTTTTTTCAAATGGGCTGCGCCTTGTGCGCAGCCTAGCTCTCTTGAGCATCTTGCCGTTCATGTTTTTTAGTGCCCATGCGGCCCCTCCCTCTACTTCTACCTCAACCTCTCAACAAGGCGTTACTTCAATGAGCACCAACCCACGTGTCAAAATGACCACCAGCCTAGGCGATATCGTTATTACGCTTGATGCAGTGAAAGCACCCAAAACGGTGGCCAACTTTTTAGCCTACGTCAAAGAAGGCTTTTACAACGACACGATTTTTCATCGAGTGATTGATGGTTTCATGGTTCAAGGCGGTGGCTTCACCTCAGGCCTGAAACAAAAGCCTACAAAAGCCAATGTTGAAAACGAAGCCAACAACGGTTTAAAAAATAATAAGTACACCCTCGCCATGGCCCGTACCAACGAGCCACACTCTGCGACTGCCCAGTTCTTTATCAACGTGGCCAATAACGAATTTTTGAACCATACCGCCCCCACCGCACAGGGCTGGGGCTACGCCGTCTTTGGCGAGGTCACTGAAGGCAAAGAAGTCGTCGACAAAATGAGGGCTGTCGCCACAGCGAACAGCGGCTTCCATCAAAATGTGCCGACCACAGATTTAGTCATCATTGAGGCTGTCGTCCTTGAATAAGATTGCCCTGGCAGGTCCGGTTTGGCTGGCCTCAGATGTCCATCTGGGGCAAAGCACAGTCCAGACCTCAGAAGCCTTTCGTGCTTTTTTGAAACTAGCGTCTAACGAAGCCGCAGGGCTTTTATTGCCAGGCGATATTTTTGACGCATGGATTGGTGATGATGTTGCCGTGGTGGCACCGCCCTGGCTGGCTCAGGACTTGATGGCCATCAAAGCGTGTGCCGCAAAAATTCCAGTCTGGCTCGGTCGGGGCAATCGCGATTTTTTGATGGGCGAGGCGCTAGCGTCTGGCCTCGGGGCACGCCTGTTACCCGAAGAAGTGCTAGTCACCATTGGCACACGTACGCTGCTCTTAAGTCATGGTGATGAGTACTGCACAGACGACTTGCCCTACCAACAGTTTCGCGCCATGGTGCGTAACCCCACCTGGCAATCGGGCTTTTTAGCGCGTAGCATTCCAGAACGTTTGACGCTCGCCGCTCAGGCGCGCGGTGAAAGTATGGCGGCCAACCAAAACAAAAGCAGCGAGATCATGGACGTGAACGCCGACGCCGTGGCAGCCGCGATTCGTGCTGCGAACGTGTCGCTGGTTGTACACGGTCACACGCATCGTCCAGGTCGTAACGTCTTGTCGGTCGACGGCAACCGCTGTGAACGCTGGGTATTACCAGACTGGGATTGCGACCATCTGGGGGCCGGAGAAAACGCGCGTGGTGGTTGGATGGTCATTGACGAAGATGGCCCAAGCCTGTTCGACTTAGATCACGCTTAGGCAAGCACACGTCACGGCTGTGTGCTGTCAAGTCCTTCTACTATTTTTTTCACCCGCACCTGCGCAATGCGGCGCCCTTCGATCTGTATCACTTCAAATTTGAACCGGGCGTGGGCACCCACGAATTCACACTGATCGCCAGCAACTGGCAATTGCCCAAAACGCTCGAGCAAATACCCAGCCAGTGTTGTGTAATCTTGATCATCGTCTACCAGCCCTTCGGTATCCAGCAACTGCTCTAGATGATGTAAATCTGCCGCACCATCAACCCGCCACTGATCAATCCCGTCTGAAACGATATCCGGCGTTTCATCTTCATCCGGAAACTCACCCGCAATCGCTTCGAACACATCGATTGGCGTCACCAAGCCTTGGATGATGCCAAACTCATCCGCAACCAAGACCAACTGTCCACGTGAACGCTTTAACGTATCCATCAGTCGGATGATACTGATCGTATCGTGCACGATGATGGGTTCACGCAGATTAGCTTTGCGGATGTTTCCATGTGTTAACAAGTCGGCGATCATGTCTTTAGCACGACCAATGCCCACGACGTCATCCACCGAGGCGCGACACACTGGAAAAAAACTATGTGGGACCGAGGTGATCTGTTTTTGAATGTCTTGAGGGGTATCGTCAAGATTGATCCACGAAATCTCAGTGCGAGGTGTCATCACCGAATGAATCGAACGCTCGGCAAGCGTCAATACGCCACTTACCATGTTGCGCTCTTCGACACCGAACGTCAGCGCACTGGGCGCGCCTAGCATCGATGGCGCAGGCATCAGCGTTTCGTCGGGCAATCGCTTACCTAACATTCGCAACACCGCCTCAGCCGTGCGTTCACGCATCGGGCGACCCGCCTCAAGCTTGATCCCGTTGTGTCGCGCTAACTGATTCAAGAGTTCGATTAACACAGAGAACCCGATGGCCGCGTACAAATACCCTTTAGGTACCTTAAAGCCAAACCCTTCCGCCACTAACGAAAAACCGATCATCAACAAAAAGCCAAGACACAAGACGACAACGGTTGGATGTGCGTTCACGAAAATGGTTAAAGGCTTTGACGCGATCAGCATCACGCCCACAGCGATCACCACTGCCGCCATCATGACGGGCAAATGATCAACCATGCCGATTGCCGTGATGACAGCGTCAATTGAAAATACCGCATCAAGGACCACGATTTGAGTCACAATGACCCAAAAATCTGCATAGGTTCGTGCCTGTCCGGGCTCTCGACCCGTGCCCTCAAGTCGCTCGTGAAGTTCAAGCGTCCCTTTGAGTAACAAAAAGAATCCGCCCGCCATCAAAATCAGATCGCGGCCAGACCATTGAAAACCGCCCAAACTTAACCAGGGTGTTTTCAACTGAACCAGCCACGAAATCCCCATCAGCAAGCCGAGTCGCATAAAAAGGGCAAGTGATAAGCCAATAATACGCGCACGATCGCGCTCAGCCGGCGGCAACTTATCGGCGAGGATGGCAATAAAAATCAGGTTGTCGATGCCCAGAACAATCTCGAGCACGACGAGGGTAAAAAGGCCGACCCAGATGGTTGGGTCAAGCAGCCACTCCATTGAGGGCTCCGAAAGTGACTAAGGTTTAGATGGTAGCCGATAAATACCCCTATCGGCTGCCATCAAAACGTCATTTGAGTTTTACAAAACCGAGCATTTGCGTAAAGATTTTAGGCGTCGCTGCCAATACGCTACCGGTTTCCATCCAGGTTTGCTCACCTTCTAAATCAGAAACGAGCCCACCTGCCTCAAGCACCATCAAACTGGCAGCGGCCATGTCCCATTGCTTGAGCCCAATGCCACAAAACCCGTCAAGCCGACCCACCGCAACGTAGGCCATATCCAACACGACTGAGCCGGTGCGACGCACGCCCGCACACCCTCGCGCCATTTCAAGAAAACGCGGCGCTGATAAATCATCAGGCCCAACCGAGCCGGGCCAGCGCGCACCCAGCAACGCATCGTGAAACTTAGTTTGTGCGGTGACCCGAATACGACGATCATTTAAAAAGGCCCCGCCCCCACGACTGGCGGTGAACATCTCGTTGCGCGACGGATCAAAAATCACAGCGTGCATCACCTGCCCGCGCTGACGCAACGCAATTGAAATCGCGTAATTGGGAAATCCGTGAATGAAATTGGTGGTGCCATCAATCGGATCAATGACCCACTCGTTTTCAGCGTGCTCGCCCGCTGGCGTATCGCCATGCTGGCCAGACTCTTCGCCCAAAAAGGCATGATCAGGGTAGGCCGTGCTCAGAAGACTGATAATCTCATCTTCGGCGAGACGATCGACTTCCGTGACATAATCGCGTGGCCCTTTACGGGCGACTTGAAGGCGATCGAGGTCGAGACTTGCTCGGTTAATAATGGTGCCGGCGCGCCGGGCCGCCTTAATGGCGGTATTGAGCATCGGATGCATAAAGGGTGCTTTTTTAATTAGGCTAAACAGGGATTTTAGATGACTCTGGATTTTTCTCGTGTTCGCTTCATCATGACCGAGCCCAGCCACCCCGGAAACGTCG
>CAIYCP010000346.1 GCA_903924715.1 uncultured beta proteobacterium | reverse complement strand
CGATTGACGGGCTGCGCTTGGCACGGGCCTTGCTGCATAGCGCTCCCTTGCAACAGTACTGTCAGGAGGATGATTTTCCGCCCACAGCCGCGCAAAGTGATGACGAATTGTTAGCCTGCGCGCGCGAGCGCGGCGGTACAGCTTGGCACTTTATGGGTACGTGCAAAATGGGGCAGGCCAAGGATCCTTTGGCCGTGGTTGGCACAGACTTGCGCGTATTGGGTTTAGAGGGGTTGCGCGTGGTGGATGCGTCGGTGATGCCTGCCATGACGTCTGGAAACACCGGCGCGCCAACGATGATGATTGCCGAAAAAGCAGCGGACCTTATCAGGGGAAACCCGCCCCTGCCACCAGAACGACGGTAAACGCTTTTTGAAACGGTATGATTGGGGTACGAATACAAGTCGACCAATGTACGTGAAGATGCCGCATGCGCCGACAAGTCGCCGTTAGATCAAACTCAGGAGATGAAGAAAAAATGAAATTATTCAAACGTGTTGCCACAGCCCTTGCGCTGGGTTCGGCGCTGACGTTAAGTGCGGTTCACGCACAAGATATTAAGATCGCTTACAACGCTGACATGTCAGGCACCGCCGTCGCTGAGCTTGGCATTGCCGCGCGTTGGGGGTTTGAAGCTGCGATTGAAGATATCAATAAAAATGGTGGCTTGCTAGGTCGTAAAGTAGTCGGTGTGATTCGTGATGACTTAGGGACGCCACCTAAGTCTATTCAGAACATGACTGAGCTCATCGACAACGAAAAAGTTGTTGGCGTGATTGGCCCAGCAAACTCGGGTAATGCATTGGCCTGGTTGCATATTCCGCAAGCCGCAAAGATCCCCGTGATTGGTGCGACCGCGACGGCAACCGAAATCACTACACGCTATGCAAAAGAGCCGCAGAACTACATGTTCCGCGTATCGATGGTTGATCGCGAACAGGTCGCTCTTTTGGCCGCCTACGCAGTCAAGGCTTCAAAAAATAAAAAAATCGCCATCATCGCTGACTCAACAGGCTATGGCCAGGCAGGCATTAAGGACGCTGCAGAAGTGCTCGAGCTGCACGGTATTAAGCCTGTGCTGATTGAAAAGTTCGGTCCGAAAGATACCGATATCACTTCGCAGATGACCAAGATTAAAAACGCAGGTGCGGATGCAGTCATTATTTATGCGATTGCCGATGGTGCGGCAAACGTCATGAAAAGTATGGAGAAAATTAATTACTTTCCAGTTGCGCTCGGTACCTGGGGTAATTTGAGTTCACTTTACTATCGCATGACGGGCCCTAAGCTGGCTCCGCATCTGATTATCGCGGCGTCAACGACCGAAGACAGTAACGAGCGCACCAAGGCTTTGGGTGAGCGCGTTCGCAAGAACTTCCCGACGATGACAACGTTTGTTTGCGCAGCACAAGGCTACGATGCAGTCACCTTGCTTGCTGCAGCGATCACCAAAGCAGGCACGACCGATGGCGCAAAAGTTGCTGCCGCGCTTGAGGATCTGTCGGGCGTGCAAGGCGTGATCAAGCTGTACAACAAACCATTTAGCAAAACCAAGCATGATGGTTTGAGCGTCGATGACTTTTATCTGGCCAAGTGGACTGAAGCTGGTGCGATTGTTCGCTTTCAAGATGACATCTTGAAGTCAATCACGCCGGCCGATTTAAAAAGATAATCAATCAATGGTGACAAACAACCTTTTACGTGAGCGTAAAAGGTTGTTTTCGATTCTGCTGTAAGGAAGAACATCATGGTTGCAATTCTTCAGGCCGTTTTCAGCGGCTTGGCGTTGGGTGGGATCTATGCGTTAGTGGCACTCGGCTTTAGCATTACGCACACCACGACAAAAACTTTTAATTTTGGCCAAGGCGAATTTCTGGCTGTCGGCACACTCATCGGCGTGTCTGCGGTTTTGTTGCTTGCGGGTAAAGATATTACCGAGGCGCTTGAGGTGACGGATGTCACACCGCTGCGTTATGCCATCGGTTTGGTGGCGAGCGTTGTCGTGTTGGGCCTGTTAGGTGTGTTGCTGTACTTCACTGCCGTACGCCCCTTCGTTGGGTTTGTTGGCCTAGCTTGGGTGATGAGCACGATTGGTTTTGGCATCATTATTCAAAATACCGCACTGGCAATCTGGGGCCCAACCGCGATCGTCTTGCCTTCGCCTCTGGGTAATGATGTGATTCGAATTGGTGGCGCCGGCATTGTTCCACAAGAGGTGTTGGTGTTGATTGTCAGCATCCTGATGATGTTTTGTATGGATTTCGTTTTACGCAAGACTCGGTTTGGTAAAGCGGTTCGAGCGGTCGCGCATAGTCGCAATGCCGCAACCCTAATGGGGATCAATGTTTCAGCCATTGTAGTGATGGCCTTTGTGGTGAGTTCGAGTCTGGCGGGTTTGGCCGGCATGCTGATTGCACCTATTACAACGGCTTCAGTTTTTATGGGCTTGACGATTGCACTAAAAGCCTTCTCGGCAGCAATTGTCGGCGGGCTTAATAATCCACGTGGCTGCATGCTTGGGGGATTTTTGCTGGGGTTGCTTGAGGCGCTCGTAGGACTGTGGCAGGCCGAGATGCGTGAGATCAGCATCTTTCTTTTGATTATTGTTGTGCTGGCGTTAAAGCCCGAAGGCTTGCTTGGACAAAGACAAGTGGAGAAGGTCTGATGCTTGAGCAGCATAATCGAGCTCATCTTGTTGGGCTAGCCCTCGTTGTAGCGGTGGTCATCCTGCTGCCGTTTTCAACGGACAACGGGTTTTATCTCAAGGTGATGTTTTTAGTTGGCGTCAATTATTTGGCGGGCTCTGGCTTAAACGTCTTGGTTGGCGTGACGGGCCAAAAATCATTAGGGCACGCAGGTTTATTCGCCGTGGGTGCGTATGCCGTTGCCTTACTCACTACGCGTGCAGGCTGGAATCCTTGGGTCGCTTTTGTAGCCAGCGGTGTGATCTCGGGTGTGTTTGGTGCCATCATTGCTTTGCCAGCGTTGCGCGTTAAAGGCCCTGCCTTGGCAATGGTCACGATCGCGTTTGGTATCGTGATTGAAAAAATTGTGTCTGAATGGCAGGATGTCTTTGGTGGGCAGGCCGGCATTTACGGTGTGGTGCCCCCCAGTTTGTTTGGTGGTGTGCGACTCGGCCCAAAAGAATGGGTCTGGTTCGTGGGATTCTTGGCGATTTTGGCGCATTTGGCGATACGTGCATTGGTCAACGGCAAGTATGGGCGCGCCTTCAGGGCCGTCAATACCGCTGAGGTTGCGGCAGAGAGCGTTGGTGTAAGTGTCTATCGCTTTAAAGTGCTTGCGTTTGTGATTAGTGCAGTGACCTGCGGTTTGGCGGGCGCGCTAATCGCTCAGCAAAATCAATATATCAGCTCAGATTTCATCACCTTTGGCTTGTCGATTTTCTTTCTCTTGATCGTGTTGTTCGGTGGCAGTTCGGTTTACGGGCCATTGCTAGGTGCGCTGGTGTTGACCTTGCTAGATGCTTTTCTGGCGCGTTGGCCGCATTTACAACACTTCACCTATGGCGCTTTACTTTTGTTTGCGCTCTATGTCATGCCCGATGGACTATCTGGCATGGTCCGCAGCACATCGCGTAAGTTGTTTACGTCTTGGTTTACCCCAGCGGCGTTACCGCAAGACGAGAGCCGTTGGCAACTGCAGGCGAGCGAAGTCGCCGTACCGGATCTCCCGCTGCTCAAAACAAATAACTTGTACAAGGCCTATGGCGGTGTGATTCCGACGAACCGCGTGAACATTAGCGTGAAGACGGGACATATTCATTCGTTGATCGGCCCGAACGGTGCCGGGAAAACTACTTTATTGAATATTTTGTCAGGCGCCATTGAGCCCGATAGTGGCACCGTCGAATTTAATGGTCGCTCAATTGCAGGCATGGCTGCAAATAAGATCTGTAGTTTAGGCATGGCGCGTACCTTTCAAAACCTCAAGTTGTTTGGCAATATGACGGTGCTTGAAAATGTGCAGGTTGGTTTGCATTCTCGCTTAGAGGCCGGGATGCTCAGTTATTTGTTGAGTCTGCCACGTGCGCGGCGCGAAGAGGCCTCAACGTATCGCGAGTCGTTACAGATTCTTGAGTTTTTAGGCTTGCGTGACAAGGCGCATGAGTTGGCGGGTAGCCTGCCCTATGGTTTGCAGCGACGCCTTGAAATCGCTCGGGCGTTAGCGACACACCCACGTTTACTATTGCTCGATGAGCCCGCGGCAGGCTTAAACCCGCAAGAGACGCAAGACTTAATCGAGGTTATCAAGCGCATTCGCGATCAAGGCATCACCATTTTGCTGATTGAACATCATATGGATCTTGTAATGGCGATTTCGGATCATGTGATTGTTCTTGATTATGGTGAAAAAATTGCTGAAGGAAGCCCGGCAGATGTGCAAAATAATCCGCGCGTCATCGCCGCATATTTGGGTGTAGATGAAGATCTCGATGATTTGGACTTAGTGAACGAGCAGCCGGGAGGCCAACATGTCTGAGCTGCCTGTGCTTGAGGTCGATAAGCTTGAAGTTCGTTACGGCGCGATTGAAGCCATCAAAGGCATTTCGCTGCATGTCAATGTTGGCGAAATTGTCACGATCATTGGCGGCAATGGTGCTGGCAAAAGCACACTGATGAAAACAATTTCTGGGCTCGAACCTGCGGCCGCGGGGCGAGTACTCTTTTCGGGACAAGACGTCACGCGTATGCCTGGTCATTTGCGTGTACCCCTTGGGATTGCTCAATCACCAGAAGGGCGGCAAGTGTTTCCGGATCAAACGGTGTTGGATAATTTGCTCTTAGGAGCCTTTCATCGCAAGGAGGCTCAAGCGGTGATTGACGCTGAGGTGCAAGAGCAGTTCAGGATTTTTCCGCGCCTTAAAGAGCGACAAGATCAGATGGCCGGCACAATGTCTGGCGGTGAACAACAGATGCTTGCGATTGCGCGGGCCTTGATGTCTTGCCCTAGTTTATTGTTAATGGATGAGCCATCACTGGGTTTGGCTCCGTTGATTGTGAAAGAAATTTTTGGTGTGATCCGTGCTCTAAAAGAAAGAGGCGTCACAATTTTGCTAGTCGAACAAATGGCAAATCAGGCTTTGGCAGTGGCCGATCGTGCCTACGTGCTTGAAACGGGGCGTATTACCATCGAGGGTAAGGGCTCAGAGCTGCGCCGCGATCCTAAAGTACGCGCAGCCTACTTGGGAGCACACTGATGGGCGCCGGACAAGCACTTGAGCAAGGCAGTTTTGACTACATTATTGTGGGTAGTGGGGCCGCTGGCTCGATTTTAGCCAACCGCTTATCTGAAAACCCAAACGTCAGCGTTTGCGTGCTCGAAGCGGGTCCTTCAGATTGGGATCCCTTGCTGCACATGCCTGCTGGTTACATCAAAAAAGTCTTTGATCCAAAGGTGACCTTTCCATTTTCGACCGAACCCACTGAGCATACGGGGGGTAGAAGAGTTCCTGTGCCGCAAGGTAGAACCTTAGGTGGCTCAACCGCAATTAATGGGTTGGTCTATAACCGTGGGCAAGCTGAGGATTTTGATGATTGGGCTGCTGCCGGTAACCCAGGGTGGAGCTATCAGGATATTTTGCCATTTTTTAAGCGTACCGAATCGCGTATCGGCGAAGGTGATGATACGTATCGTGGCCGCACTGGGTTGATGCCAATTACGAATATTGATTGGATTCATCCAATTAGCGAAGCCTTTATCTCTGGTGCGCAAGAGCTGGGCATCCCCCGTAATCCCGATTACAACGGTGCGACGCAAGCCGGAGTTGGCTATTTTCAACGCAATATTTATCGCGGCTATCGCATGAGCACTGCACGCATATTTTTGCGACCCGCGCGTAAACGCCCGAACTTGACAGTGTTGACGCAAGCACACGCGGCCAGGATTTTGTTTGAGGGCTTGCGCGCGGTTGGCGTCGAATATGTGCGTGGAGGCCCGGGTGGTGCTCGTCATTCAGTGCGCGCACGTCGTGAGGTCTTGCTGTGCGCGGGGGCGTTAAATACGCCGAAGCTACTGCAATTATCGGGCGTTGGGCCCTCAAGTGTGTTGGCGAATTTGGGCGTGCAGGTATTGCACGATTTGCCCGGAGTTGGCAATCATTTGAAAGATCATTTTTCAATTCGTGTGGTGGCCAAGGTTCAGGGGGTTGCCACGATCAACGAGTTGGCACGCGCCCCTCGGTTGTGGGGCCAAATTGCGCGTTGGCTGTTTAAACAGCCAAGCATTTTGGCTTTGAGCCCCTCGTTGGTTCATTTTTTCTGGCAATCGCGCAAAGGTTTGGTGCGGCCGGATTTGCAAGGTGTGTTCACACCGGCCAGTTATCGGGAAGGCTATGTGGGTTTGCTGGATCAGTATCCGGGCATGACTTGTGGGGTGTGGCAACACCGTCCCGAAAGCATGGGCTATGTACATGCAAAGTCAACAGATCCGTTTGAGGCGCCGGTGATTCAGCCAAACTATCTGGATCATGAGAATGATCGGCGAGTGCTGCTCGATGGCATGAGACTTGCTCGTAATTTATTAAAAACACAACCGCTTGCGCAATACTCAGTGGGCGAGTCGATGCCAGGTGTGCAAATCGCGCGTGATGATGAAATGCTCGATTACATCCGACGCTATGGCGTTTCTTCATATCACTTGAACGGTACAGCGCGTATGGGCCCAGTCTCTGAGCGAGGCAACGTAGTCGATGCACAGTTGCGCGTACACGGGCTTGAGGGGTTGCGGGTGGTAGATGCCTCGATTATGCCTAACATCGTATCGGCGAACACCTGTGCCTCTACCATGATGATTGCAGAGAAAGCTGCGGCAATGATTCT
>CAIYCP010000345.1 GCA_903924715.1 uncultured beta proteobacterium | reverse complement strand
CTTACGTAAGGTTTCAATATCAAGCCTATCGATCCGCCGACCGGCCATGCCAACGAAGCCGGCATTATTGACGAGGCCCCCTAGCTGACCGAGTTGTTGATCCGCTTGCTCAAACATCTGTTTGACAGACTCAGGGTCGGCAACATCAGCTTGCACCATACAAAAGCGGTGACCTTGTTGCTTCAGCTCTTGCGCCAGCGCATTGGCTTCTTCAGGTCGAGTCACGTAGTTGAAACAGACAGGGATGTCACGTGCAGCAAGGAGGCGGACGATTTCTGCGCCAATGCCGCGACTGCCTCCAGTCACAATCACGGCGCGCTTTGTGGGTTGGGTCATATTGATACGCTTATGGGCACTCAGAGGTGTCGCCCAACACTGGGCGTGCCAAGACCTGCGGACGATAGCGTTTGATCAGTTCAACGATACGTGCGCCATCTGGGCTTGTTTTGGGTGAAATCTCTTTTTCGAAAACGTCGTTTGCGGCGGCGACGAGGCGGTCAAACTCTTGTTGTTTAGGGACACAGAACTTTGCCCCACGATCAGCAAGAGTTTGCATGGTTTGTGTGTAACCACGGGTGTACTCTTGCGCGCCCCATTCCATGGTCTCGGCCCCGACCTTGAGCATGATGGCTCGATCTGCCTCGGATAGTTTTCTCCAACGATCATTGCTGACGATAATCGAAGCAAAAGCGATAGAGTGGTCAACGCGAGTAATGAATTTGGCTGGTTCAAACAGCTTGAGCGATAAGATGGCGCTGTAAACCATGAGAGTGCAGTTCACCGTGCCTAGGTCAAGTGCGGTGTAAAGATCGGCTGGTGCAAAGACGACAGGGCTACCACCAAACCGTTTCACGGCTTCGGCTTGCCAACGACCTGCTGTTCTGATTTTGACACCTTTCCACTGGTCGGGTCCACTTAAGAAGCGATCTCGGCAGGTAATCGGGTCGGGTAGTAAGGCAGGAGGTGCCGAGACTACGCGTGAGCCGCGCTTTTCATAGATGGCATCCACCATGGGCAACACTTCTTTATTGAAGGCGGTGAGCCCTTTGGCGTCTAGAGGAAAGCTGAAGGGGACGTCGAGAGCTGCCAAATCGACGACTTCGCCTGAGACGTAGGCGGTGAACGGCAGGGCGGCGTCAACGACTCAGTCGCGTAAGGCATCAACCATCTTGTTGCCTACTAAGCTGCCCGACCAGTGAATGCGAAATTTAATACGACCATCAGTTGCTTTTGTGACGCCCTCTGTCCAGTGCTTGACCATCAATGATGAAAAGTCTGATTCAGGAAACACCGAGGCGAACTCAAGTGTTTGCGCTTGTACGAGGGTGCCTGTGGCGAGCACGCCGATGCCTGCCAGGTGCGCTAATTTTTTTAATGTATGCGCCATGATTGACTGCTTCATTGTTTTCTCCGTTGGGGATCGCGATCGGGATGCTTCGCAGTTAGGTCAGCTGGCTGGTGATGAGTTCGATTTTTCTGGAGGGGTCTTTGCCATCCCAGTTGACGGACGCTTGTTGCATCAGCGATAGAAACTTCAATTGAGTATCGTTGTATTCGATCAGTTCAAGCATGCCCGGCATGTCTCCCGTCGTGTCAAAGTACGCAAACCGAATCCCGCGCGGCGTTAAACCTTCAAACGCCAACACGTAGCCCATTTTTTTGTAGCGTGCGACATCCACTTCGTACTGTGTGGTTGCCATGCCAAGATGATGAAAGCCGTAGCCCTTTTTCTTAATCACATCCCAATACACAGAAGGTTTGTCATCAAGCGGCTGAATCACTTCAAAACACATGTTGCCCGAAAAACTCAACGCCAGGCCCATCCGCATGTCGGTTGGCTCGCCACGGTAATAGGCTTCTTTAAGCGTGTAACCGTTTGAATAGAACCAAGGGCCGATATTAAATTTTTGGCTAAATTCAGTAATCGATTTTTGCAAGTCTTCAACGACATAGGCAACTTGCACAATGCCGCCCAAGGGTTGACCAAAAATATTTTCAATCACGTGTGTCTCCGTTAGCGTCGCGACAGTCTTAGTGTCGAGCTGCATTATTTTTAGAATTGATTGATATCGTTTATAGCAGAGCTTGAGGTTTATTGAAATGGCCTTGACT
>CAIYCP010000344.1 GCA_903924715.1 uncultured beta proteobacterium | reverse complement strand
GTGTTTAATGAGAATAAGGTGTTGCGTAGGGCGGGTTCAAACGGACTTGTTGCCCGTGCGATGACAGTGGGCCGACCCTGTGTATCAAACTGCGCCAGCACGGCATCAACGCCATCGAGGCTTGTGCCTGACATTAATCCAATATAGTGTGATGCGCTCAAGGCAGCGATCCGAGCTAGCGGACGGCGACGCTACTGATTTCGGGCACGAATTCTTGAAACTTGGCCAACACTTGGAGCTGTTGTCGATAGGGCGCGGCGGCTTGTGCAAACTGTGCACGTTGCTCTGGTTCGAGTGGAGTCGAGGCTGGCATCGCTGCTGTGGCAGACAACGGATCAATGGGCTTATCAGCCACACGAAATTCGTAATGCAGATGTGCGCCTGTCGACCAGCCGGTTGAACCGACATAGCCGATCAGTTGGCCTTGCGAGACCTTTGTGCCGACAGTGATGCCTTCAGCAAAACGGCTTTGGTGCCCATACAGCGTGGTGATCTTGCTGTGATGCTTGAGGATGATGGTGTTGCCATAACCAAAGTGCCAACCGGCAAGCTGAACGACGCCATCTGCAGTCGCATGAATTGGCGTGCCAGTTGGGGCTGCGTAGTCAACGCCGGGGTGATGACCTGACCAGGCTTGATTATTGGTGAGGTTGCGCATCCCGAAGGTTGAGCTGATGCGCGAGAATTTAATCGAGTTGCGTAAAAAAGCGCCACGTAAGCTCTCGCCTTCTAGGTCGTAGTAGCTTCCGGCTTGGCCTTCTGGGCTAAACCACACTGCGGTCGAGGACTTGCCTTTACTGACAAACTCAACTGCCAATACGCGGCCCGGACCTGCTGGGCGACCTTCAAAGCTGCGGTTTTCGTAGACGA
The DNA here is from genome assembly GCA_903924715.1 of uncultured beta proteobacterium. Lineage (GTDB taxonomy): Bacteria > Pseudomonadota > Gammaproteobacteria > Burkholderiales > Burkholderiaceae_B > Zwartia. The sequence goes on along the minus strand of CAIYCP010000344.1, from coordinate 664 downwards.
CGCGAAATTGATCGCCACGGTGAATGCCGCGAAAGAAGTCAATTTTGCTTCCTAGCACTTCGGCTATTTGCATCGTGATGCCATCGGGGATGCCGGCCGCATCGGTGGTTGCAAACAATGAGCGCTCGATGGTGCCGACGGCGACTTCAATATGTACTTCGCTTGGCAGCTCAAGTTCTTCAGCGCTAAACCCGTCGTCGGTTGCGTTGATTTGTAATAATTTGACCGTGGGTTGGCCGATTGAATCGCTCGTTGGCGTATGAAAATACCGCACCCATTTCAGTTGACCGTTATGGTCGGTGGCTGCTTGCACAGAGCGGCCCGGTACCAGTTTGCTAGCGAAACGAACCTTGGGTTCTTTGACCAGATACGAAGAGAGACTCGAGTCTGTGAGGTCAAGTCGTTTTAGAATCGTTGCGATCGTATCGCCCGAGCGAATGCGCGTTTCAGTGACATAGGGGGCGTTTGCGGCTGTTGCGTCGTGTTCGGCTGGTGTTGGATTGGCTTCAAGCGGAAACGGCAATACGTTTTGCACCAGGCTTTGTTCGGGCGGGATGGGTTCAGGTTGAGCCGGTTGAACCATACCCAAGGCAGCGGCCCCGATGCACAGTAGCAGGACAACACTTACCAGCAGGCCACGCAAGATATGCGAGCCGCCGACGGG
>CAIYCP010000343.1 GCA_903924715.1 uncultured beta proteobacterium | reverse complement strand
TGGCTGCGTTGGGGGCGGGCAACGTTCTGATTACCTCTGACAAAAAAGTTTTATTGTCAGTTGAAGGTGGCAAGGCAATCGATCCCACAACCGGTGAAACGGTTGTGGCGCCTGCTGATGCCCAAGCACTCACCCTAAATAATCGTTTGCGCAGTGCGTTGCAGGCTGCGCTGGCAAGTGCTGAGCTTTTTTCACCACAACGCAATGTGCGTTTAGCTGCAGCGCAACGTTTACAAAAAGAAGCAGATCCTTCGCGTGCACAGCTCCTTGAGCGCGCGCTAGAGAAAGAGCAAGATCCTGAAATCAAGGCTGCACTCAATATTGCCGTGGCAAGCGCCGCCATCAAAAGTCCAGATGCCAACATTCGCCGCCGCGCCGTAGTCTTGTTGGGCGAGAGTAAAAACTCAAGCTTTAAACCCATTCTGACTGCCCTGCTGACGCAAGATGCGGCTGGCACCTTTGCCGAACCTGACGCCGAAGTGCGCGCGGCAGCAAAAACTGCACTCGCCCAAATTGAATGGCATCAAACCGTCATCAGCTGGATCGGCAATCTCTTCTTCGGGATCAGTCTTGGTAGTGTGTTGTTGCTCGCAGCGCTAGGCCTGGCGATCACCTTTGGGCTGATGGGCGTCATCAACATGGCGCACGGAGAACTGTTGATGATCGGTGCGTATGCCACGTACATTGTCCAGGGCTTATTCAAACAGTGGCTACCCACCTGGATCGACTGGTATGTGGTCGCGGCCTTACCTGTCGCCTTTATCGTCACAGCTCTCGTCGGGATGGCGCTTGAACGCACCGTGATTCGCTGGCTGTATGGCCGCCCACTTGAAACCTTGCTGGCCACCTGGGGCATTAGCCTGATTCTTATGCAGACCGTGCGCAGCTTGTTTGGCGCGCAAAACGTCGAAGTGGCCAACCCCAGCTGGATGAGTGGCGGTGTCACGATCTTGGGCAATCTGTCGCTCAGTTACAACCGTATCGTGATTGTTGGTTTTGCACTTTGCGTGGTGGTCGTAGTGTGGCTAGTCTTAAATCACACGCGCCTGGGTCTATTTGTGCGAGCAATCACTCAAAATCGCCGCATGGCAGATTGTGTCGGGGTGCCAACCGGCCGCATCGACATGCTGGCCTTTGGGCTGGGCTCGGGGATTGCGGGCTTGGCGGGCGTTGCCTTGTCGCAGTTAAGCAACGTTGGGCCTGACCTCGGCCGTGGCTATATTGTCGATTCATTTATGGTCGTGGTGTTGGGCGGCGTCGGACAACTTGCTGGTACGGTCGTCGCTGCGATGGGGCTTGGCGCCCTGAATAAAATCATCGAACCCTTCTGGGGGGCCGTGATCGCCAAAATAGCGATTTTGTTATTCATCGTGCTGTTTGTACAGAAGCGCCCGCAGGGATTATTCGCACCCAAAGGGAGAAGCGCCGAATGAACACAGCCACCATCGCGCCATCCGCCACAATGTCCTTATCCTCTGCGCCCACTGCCTTATATTCACCCAAGGCTTGGACTGCGATCGCAATTGTTGTTGCGGTCTTTGCCTGCCTACCCGCGTTTAATCTGTTGTTTCCGGTTGGGCACGCGTTGCACGTCTCATCATTTGCTGTTGCGCTGATTGGCAAATTCATTTGCTATGCCATGGCCGCACTCGCACTCGACCTGGTGTGGGGTTACACCGGCATTTTGTCTTTGGGCCATGGCCTATTTTTTGCACTTGGCGGCTACGCGCACGGCATGTATTTAATGCGCGCCGGCAAAGCGTCGGCAGACATCGTCCCTGATTTCATGACCTTTCTGAGCTGGAAAACCTACCCCTGGTTTTGGTCGTTTACCGAGCACTTTTGGTACGCGATGTTTTTGATGCTGGCCGTGCCAGGCTTGCTCGCCTTTTTATTTGGTTATTTCGCTTTTCGTTCACGCATCAAAGGCGTTTATTTTTCGATCATCACGCAGGCACTCACGTTTGCGGCCATGCTTCTATTTTTTAGAAACGAAACAGGCTTTGGTGGCAATAACGGCTTTACCGATTTTAAAAAGATTCTTGGCTTTGATATCACCTCGGCCAACACACGCGCGGTGTTGTACTGGGTCAGTTTGTCAGCCTTGTTAGCCGCGTTGGTGTTAGGTCGTGCCATCACACAATCAAAACTCGGTCGCGTGCTGACCGCGATTCGTGACTCTGAAAGCCGCTTGCGCTTTTTGGGCTACGAACCACTGGGTTTCAAACTGTTTATCTGGACACTGTCTGCCATGCTGTGCGCTGTGGCAGGCGCACTGTATGTGCCGCAAGTTGGCATTATTAATCCAGGCGAGATGTCGACCGAGAACTCCATCGAAATGGTGATCTGGGTAGCCACCGGTGGACGCGGCACACTCATTGGCCCAATCATTGGCGCCGGCACCATCAATGGTTTAAAGACCTGGTTTACGAGTGTGTTTCCCGAATTTTGGCTGTATGCGCTCGGTATGATTTTTGTGTTGGTGACGATCTTTTTACCACAGGGCATTGTGGGCCTAGTTCGTAAACTCAGCCAACGCAGCAAAGGACAGACGGCATGAATACTCAAGCCATCGCCTCACACGCTTCTGTAGAAGCCAGCACCCGTAGCAACGGTGCCGGTGGTAGCGCCTCGTATGGCCGCCTCAAAACCCCCGGAGTCGACACCCGGCACGGCGCCATTTTGTATCTCGAGTCAATTAGCGTGGTCTTTGACGGCTTTCGCGCACTCAACGATTTGTCGATTGACATCGGCGTAGGTGAATTACGTTGTGTGATTGGCCCGAACGGCGCAGGCAAAACCACAATGATGGATGTCATCACCGGCAAAACAAAGCCCACCTCGGGCACAGCGTTTTTCGGGCAAAACATCGACCTGACCAAAATGCACGAGGCACAAATTGCGGATGTCGGCATTGGCCGAAAATTTCAACGCCCCACGGTCTTTGAAAACCACACCGTTTTCGAAAACCTAGAACTTGCCATGAAAACCAACAAGGGCGTGAAGTCAACCTTGTTTGCCCGCTTAAACAGCACGCAGCGCGACCAAATCGCCGCCACCCTCGATCTGTTACGTTTGATGGGCGAATACAAACGCCCCGCCGGCTTACTGTCACACGGTCAAAAACAATGGCTCGAGATTGGGATGCTACTCATGCAAGAGCCGTTACTGCTATTGCTAGATGAGCCTGTCGCCGGCATGACCGACGC
>CAIYCP010000342.1 GCA_903924715.1 uncultured beta proteobacterium | reverse complement strand
CACGAACGCAATTCAGTATTACCTTATGCCGCTGAAAAAGATTTGATGCAACGCAGTTCAGACGTTCTAGAAAAAATCACCGGTGTCCGTCCGGTTGGCATGCGCACACCCTCTTGGGATTTCAGCCCAAACACCCTTGCGCTGACGCGCGACCTCGGTTTGCTCTATGACTCATCGTTGATGGCCGACGTCGATTGTTACGAGCTCATGCTTGATGGTGAAAATACTGGTGTCGTTGAACTACCCGTCGAATGGATTCGTGACGATGCGGTGTACTTTGGCATGAATCGCTTTGCGGGGTTACGGCCGTACACGCCTCCTGCAGATGTTTTTGATATTTTTAAACGTGAGTTTGATGCGGCCTATAAAGAAGGCGGTTTGTTTCAATTAACCATGCATCCCCACATCATTGGCTATCGTTCACGCATCTGGATTCTGGAAGAATTGATTCGCTATATGCGCAGTCTGCCGGGCGTATGGTTTGCCACACACGCTGATGTTGTACGTTATGTAAAAAAACATGGCTAGTTGGTTCGTTTGACTCAGCACACACAAAAATAATAGATGCCTTGATGGAAGATAATTTTTCAAACTCGCAAACAACACGTAAAACCGTCATCGCCACAAAAGCGGGCGTCGTCGCGGCACAGCATCGCCGTGCCGCTGAAGTTGGTGCGGCAGTTCTAGAAGCAGGCGGTGATGCCGTTGATGCAGCGGTCGCAACCTCGTTTGCGCTTGGCGTGGTCGAGCCGTGGATGAGTGGACCCGCCGCCGGTGGTGCCATGGTGCTCTGGCGTGCCAACGAAGCAAAAGCACACGTCATTAATTTTGGTTGTCGCTCACCGCGCGAACTCAATTCCGCCGACTACCCCCTCAGTGGTACCGGCAAGTCTTCTGATTTATTTCCCTGGCCCTCGGTTGTGGATGATCGCAACGTAATGGGTGCGACCGCCGTGGCCGTGCCAGGTGTGGTGTCAGGGATGGGTTTGGCGCATGAACACTTTGGGCGTATGCCATGGCACGAACTCGTAACGCCAGCCGCCAAACTTGCAGATGTTGGCCTGTTAGTAGATTGGTATACAACGCTCGTCACCGCAGCGAACGCGCGCGTTTTAGCAAAAGATCCCGATACGGCCGCTTTGTTTTTAGAAGAGGGGCATTGGCCGATTGCGGGTGATTGGACCTCAGTCAACCAGCGGCATTTAAATCAAAAAGCCTTTGCCCAAACCTTGATGCAAATTGCAGAGGGTGGGGCACAGGCGTTTTATAAAGGCGATATCGCGCAAGCCCTTGTGCGTGATGTGCGCGCCAAAGGTGGCTGTTTAAGCGTTGACGACCTCGCGAGCTACAGTGCCGAAATGGTCGAGCCGCTTACGATTAACTATCGCGGGGGGCGCGTGTTCGCCACACCAGGTTTAACTGGCGGCCCGACCTTTGGTAAGGCGCTTGATTTGCTCGCGCAAGCATTTACGCCAGGCAAAGGCGCACCCGATGCCGCCACCTACGCGGGCTTTGCACACGCGCTGGACGCCGCCTTCAAGTTGCGCTTTGAGCAAATGGGCGATCACGAGTCACCCAAAGCACCGGGATGCACGACACACTTCAGTGTGGTGGATCGGCATGGCAACATGTGCTCGGTCACGCAAACGCTGCTTTCTATATTTGGTTCGCGCGTGGTCTCACCCTCGACGGGTCTATTGCTCAACAATGGCATCATGTGGTTTGATCCCGAGCCTGGCAAGCCAAATTCGCTAGCGCCCAACAAGCGCTGTCTCGCGAATTATTCACCCGTCATCGGTGAAGACACGAGAGGGCGGCGCTTTGCAATCGGCGCCTCGGGTGGCCGTAAAATTCTTGGCACCGTCATGCAACTCACCTCTTTCATGATGGATCACGGCTTAACGCTTGAAGAGGCCTTTCATCAACCCAGGATCGACGTCAGTGGTGGGCCGCGCATCGTCGCCGACAAAGACCTCGCCCCCGATGTCATGCAGGCACTCGGCGGTGTCTTGCCCGTTGTTGCGGCACGCCGCACCGCTTATCCCTTTGCCTTTGCATGCCCTGCGGGCGTGATGCGCGATGGCGAACTCAACATGGGCTGTACTGAAATCATGTCAGCCTATGGGGATGCAGTCAGCGGCGGTTAAGCCGCTCGCGCAACTACGCAGCCGGCAACGAAAGCTCAACCCAACGACCGGTGCGAAGCAAGTGCGCGTCTTGCCTGTATGGCGCAATCAGCTGAAGGCCAAGCGGTAACCCCTTGGCTGAGCGGGCGATCGGCATGGTCAACGCGGGCAACCCCAAGAAGCTCCACAGCGCACAAAAAACTGGATCGCCAGTGAACGCTAAGCCCTCAGGTGCTTCGCCGGTTGCGGGGATTGTCAGCACCGCATCAAAGCCTTTGAACTGGGTTGCGGCATCCGCCCGCAAGCGTTGCTGCAATCCGCGTGCGGCTAAATATTCAAACGCCGAGCGCGCCTGACCTTTTTCGACGAGCTCTTTTAAGTGAACGCTTGAGCGCTCTGGAAAACGCTTAACGTGCTCTTGGTGAATCGCACCGCCCTCACACTCAAGCAAGCAAAACATCGCATCGATACCAGTCCAATACTCATCGGGCAAACTAAACTCTTCAACGACAGCACCCTTAGCGCGCAGCTGTGCCACGCTCTTGTCCATCGCTTGTTTTTGCTCAACGGTGACACGATCATCAAAGGGCGTGCGCAACCAGGCCAGACGTGGCGCCGACGAAGGCTCAATGCCGACCTCTGTATTCATCGGTACCGGCGGCAACACAATGCTGTCAGGCTCAATGGCAACTTTGTTGCGCAACAAATTAAAAGCGTACGCAACATCATTAACCGATCTGGCAATAAACCCAACGTGATCAAGCGACCCAGACAACGGAAACACGCCCTCACGTGGCACTGCGCCAAAACTTGCCTTCACGCCCACGACGCCACAAAAGGCAGCAGGTCGAATCACTGAACCCACGGTCTGCGTACCCAGCGCCAAAGGCACAATGCCAGCGGCTACCGCCGCAGCCGACCCGCTCGATGAACCGCCTGGGGTATGTGCGGCATTGAACGGGTTAACGGTGGGGCCAGGTTGGCGCCAGGCAAATTCTGTCGTGACCGTTTTGCCAAAAACCGCCGCACCCAGCTGACGAATATGCGCAACAATCGGCGCATCATAACCAAGCACCTGGTCCGCATAAATCGGCGAGCCATTGGTGGTTGTCAGCTCACGCGTCGCAATTAAGTCTTTAATCCCAACCGGGATCCCAGCCCACTCACCATCACTCACCCCCTGTAATAAATTGTCTGTGGGCGTACGCGCAACAAACGCATGCAGCGAGGGCTCGCGCTCGTCAGCGCGCGCAACACATTGCTGCAAATAGTCTTGGGGCGACAATTTACCTTGCGCAATCGCACGCGTCGCAGCAAATAGTCCGAGGGGTACTTTGGTGGGCTTCATTCGATTATCTCGATTCAATATGTGTACACTGACTTTAGCGCGAACCCACGTTCGGATCAATAATTTCACCGTTTAATTGTCGAGACGCTCATGTACAACCCAAAGCACTTTGAACAAAATGATCTAGTCGTTGTCAGCGAGCTGATCAAACACTTCCCGTTAGGCACACTCATTACCCGCGACGGTGAAGCACTCGAAGCCAATCACATTCCGTTTATGCTTGAGGGCGACTTGACCCCAGGCACCAAACTCATTGGCCATGTGGCGAAGGGCAATCCCGTCTGGCAAACCGCAAATCCAGATGCTGAGTCGCTCGTCGTGTTTCAGGGCCCAAGCGCCTACATCACGCCCAACTGGTATCCCTCTAAGCTTGAACACCACAAGGTCGTGCCCACTTATAACTATGCCGTCGCCCATGTCTATGGCTGGCTCACGGTGTCGCACGACAGCCAGATCAAGCGTCGCGTAGTCGAAGACTTAACCACCAAAATGGAACTACGCCGCAATAGCAATTGGCGAGTCACCGATGCACCTGCGGATTATCTGGCAACCATGCTTGAATCGATTGTGGCCATCGAGCTCACCATCATTCGCGTGCAAGCAAAATGGAAGATCAGCCAAAACCGCACTGACGCTGATCGCGCAGGCGTCGCTAAAGGTTTGGCGAACGCAGCCCAAACAGATGCTGATCGCCAAATGGGTCGCATCGTCGGGGCCAGCGGGGGCTTAGGGTAATTCAGCTCAACATCAGCCGGGCCTGAAGTTCGGGCCCGCTAACCTACTGCGCGCACGAAACGGTTGCGTGCATCAACATGCCATCAACTTCGTGGCCAGGCACGTATTCAGAATTAACCACCCGACAACCGGTGACTTTTTCAATCGCCTCAATTTGACGCGCTTTTTGAAGTGCAAGATCAGGTTTGTAACCACCTTGCTTGCCGCCGTAGGCTTCCCACTTGTTTTCGCCCAGCGGGATAATGCTGATCTCGCGCTTATCTAAGACCACGATCTGTCGTGCGGGGCTGCGATGGTAGTAGACCGGGCTGCTTTGACATCCCACTAAAAAAAAACACCGCGATCGCAGCCAATAGTTTCATATAAGTCTCAAAAAAACGCGATTTCATACCGACTTGCGCAAAATTGTCGCACGATTCAAGCCTCAAGCCATCCTCCGCCTAAGCCTGCTCGCACCGCGAATACCGACAAGCATAACGTGATTTGTGAGAACCACTCGCAGATTTTGGCGCCTTTTGGTATTGTCTTTGCTATGTCGTTCGAATATTCAGGCTCATTGGGTCATTAAAAATAACATTTCTTCTGAGGCACACCATCATGTCAAAAGTAGGCGTACTACAGCTCCCCTCTCTCAAAGGTAAAGTTTCGGATGCCGAATGGCAGGCGCGCGTTGATCTAGCCGCCTGTTATCGGCTCGTTGCCATCTACGGCATGGCCGACATGGCTGCCAACCATATTTCGGCTCGCGTCCCAGGCGAGGAGGGCACCTTCTTAATCAATGCCTACGGCATGATGTACGAGGAAATTACGGCCTCGAGTCTGCTTAAGGTTGACCATCACGGCAATATTCTGACGAGCCCAGATTTTGGCGACCTCAAATATGGCCTGAATAAGGCAGGCTCTGTGATCCACAGCGCCATCCACCACGCCCGTGCCGATGTCGGTTGCGTCATTCATACGCACAGTTGGGCGTCAATGGCGATCTCGTCGCTAGAGTGCGGCTTGTTGCCACTCACCCAAACGGCCATGCGCTTCTTGAAGATCTCGTATCACAACTACGAAGGCGTCGTGCTCGATGAAAGCGAACAAGAGTCTCTTTGCAAAGACTTGGGCATGAACGAGGCCATGATTCTGCGTAATCACGGTGCGCTGACTGTTGGCCGCACTGTTGGTGAAGCCTTTAACTGGATGCACCGCCTCGAGTTATCGTGCCACGCGCAGTTGGGTGCGATGTCGTGCAATAGTCCACTGTCTAAGGTTTCGCAAAAAGTGCTGGATGAAACGTGGAACAACTACCAGCCTGGCACGCGTCGTGCCTATGGTGTGATGGAGTGGCCCGCACTGCTGCGTAAACTTGACCGCACGGACATCTCATATCGTGATTAAAATTTTCGCGGCGCTCTTGCTACACAGTATCTTGGGCTGCGCCTTCACGGCGTATGCACAAGATGCTCAAGACTATCCGACCAAGCCCGTCAAAATCATTGTGTCCTTTACAGCGGGTGGCACCACCGACATCATTGCGCGCAGTGTCGGTCAACACTTGACTGAAAAGCTTAAACAGCCCTTTGTCGTCGAGAACAAGCCTGGTTCGGGTGGCAATATTGGCAACGAGATTGCCGCGCGCGCACCGGCCGACGGCTACACCTTAACCATTGCCTCCGTCGGCCCGATTGCGATTAACCCAACGCT
>CAIYCP010000341.1 GCA_903924715.1 uncultured beta proteobacterium | reverse complement strand
CTTGACCAGCATCTCGCGGTCAATCGCCAAGTTCAACGCTTTACGCAAGTCTGGGTTCGCCATCTGTGGATGGCTCATGTTAATCACCCAGATATGAAAAATAGGCATCGCTGCGCCTACGATCTTAAAGCCTTTCACCCGTCGAATCGCCGCTTCTTGGTCTGGCGGCACATTGGTAATAAAGTCGACCTCTTTATTCACTAAAGCCGTAATCCGTGCTGCCACTTCTGGGATCCGTGAATAGGTAATGCGGTCAAACGGTGGTGGCTCACCCCAAAACTGCTCGTGTTTAACCAAGACCGCTTGCTCATTGGGTTTGAGCGTGAGTACTTTATACGGACCAGAACCCACTGGCTTCAGCCCAGCGGCATCGAGCCCTACACGTTCGACATATTGTTTTGACGTGATGCCGGCATTGCGTGCAGACAGCAGGGTCTCAATCAATGGGTCTGGCTGATAGGTATGAATCCGAACTGTGAGCGGACTGATAATTTCAACCGCTTTGAAATTATAAAAAAAGCGACCATTTGAGGCGCGAAAGCGCGGATCCTTGGGCTGAAAAACACGCTCAAGTGAGTACTGAACATCTTCAGCGCGCATGGTCGTGCCGTCATGCATGACCACGCCTTGGCGTAAGGTCAGTTCAAGTGTGGTGTCAGCCACCATTTTCCAACTTGTGGCTAAGCCCGGCTTGAACTGAAGCGGGGCGGCCTCATTGTCGCGTTCAATCAAGGTATCAAAAATATTATGTAAAAACTGTGCCTCGTTGTTTCCGGTCGCCTCGTTGACATCCAGCGTTCTCACATGCGAAGCGACACCAACACGCAGTTCACGCTCGGCGGCGTGCGCCGACACCGAACCCCATGTGCAGAACGTTACAATCAATAAAGCCAATAGTGCTTTTGGGGCGCGATAAATATTTTGCGAAGATAATGTGAATAGCACTGTTTGCCCGAGATAAGGTTTTTGAACATAGAGATACTGAACGAGTCTATTCACTCAGGATGACAATGCTGTGACGCGTCTAAAAGCTTTGGCGTCGGGGCAGACGCAGACTGACTCCTAAGATTCAAGCGTAAGGAGTTCGTTAGCCTATGCCACAAAGGAACATTTTTGAACACCGCTGATTTGCCAAGACTCACGTTGTTTTTTGACGGCAAGTGCCCCCTATTTCAGGCAGAGATCGTATTTTTGTCACGTCGAAATCAAGCTGGTTTGCTTGGATTTGTTGACATCAACTCTGATCTTTATGATGAACGTGCTGTGGGTGTCAGCTGTTCGCAAGCGCTCGCTGAGATGTACGGGCAGTTTGATAAAGGCCTTGTCATCAAAGGGCATGCAATATTTGGTGAGGCCTACCGGCGTGCGGGGTTGCCTCGGTTAGCTTGGGTGATGTCTCGCAAGACCCTCGCCCCATTGCTTGCGTTAGGCTATCGTTTTTTTGCGAAACATCGCCATCGTATTTCTAAACTCATCGGGCCGATGGCGCTTTGGTTGGTGGGCGGCAAGGGTTCTAAATAGGTATCGTGCTTGGAAGAATTCGAAAAAAATTGATTGCGACGGGTATCGAGCCTACAAAAGAAGCCGAGCAACTGAG
>CAIYCP010000340.1 GCA_903924715.1 uncultured beta proteobacterium | reverse complement strand
GTGCTCAGCGGAAAGCACCGCGCTCAGGCGTTGCTCTGCCCTCCAGGTCGCCCACGTTATGCTAACAAGCAACGCGGTGAGCACGAGTGTCACCCGCCAAAGCCAAGACCGCGGTTGCCGACGCAAGATTGCGAGCAAGCCAGCAAGGCCAAGACTGGCTGCATACGAGCTGCCAAGGGTGGGCAGCCTCGGCAAACACTGCACCAACACCGCACCCAACACAATCGCTAGCGCACAAAGCCTGCCCATGTTGCCTCACACAAAACGTGTGATGCTGCCGTGGCTCACGCGTCAGTGCAACGGGATCAGGATCAAATTGTCGCGCTAACGAAACGAATGCACAGCAATCGCCAAACCAGGGCAAACTCGCCACGCAGACTCTGCCGTCACTTTTATCACCTCTTCGAATGAACACCCACGCAGTTCAGCAAGCGTGTGTGCAATCTGCAGCACTTCGTGCGGCTCGTTGCGAGCCCCCTTTGCCAACCACGCCGGTGAAATATCCGGCGCATCTGTCTCAAGCACCAAGGCACTCAAGTCAAGCTCTGTCGCCAGCCGTCTGATCTGCAAGGCACGTTCAAACGTCATTGCCCCGCCAATACCCAACGCAAAGCCTAATTCAACAAACTGTTGCGCCTGTTGCAAGCTGCCATTAAAAGCGTGGGCAATCCCGCCGCGCACGCGATGACGCCGCAGGTATTTCAATAAGGTGTCTTGCGAACGTCGCACGTGCAACAGCACGGGCAACTCAAATTCAAGCGCGAGCTTTAACTGGGCTTCATAAAACAGCTCTTGTTTGGCGCGCGGCTCGCCTTGCGCGATTTCAGGGATAAAAAAATCGAGTCCGATTTCACCCACTGCTATTAACTTTGGATCGGCACGATGCTGCAGCAAGGCTTCGCGCAATTGCGCTAAGGCATCGGGTGCGGCGCGCTCAACATACATGGGGTGAATGCCAAGCGCATAAAACCCTTGTGCAAACGAATGGGCTAACACGCGTACGCTTTCAAAATTAGCGACTTCAACCGCAGGTATCACAAGCGCTTTGACACCAGCGGCTTGCGCGCGCGCAATCACCTGCACACGATCGTGATCAAACTCTGCTGCGTCTAGATGACAATGCGTATCAAACAGCATCGTGTCAAGAGGCATCCACCAAGCGCCCTGACTCCATGTACAGGCGGCGATCGGCTAACGCAGCAAGCTCTTGATCGTGCGTCACAATCAAAAAGGCGGTCTTTGCCTCGGCGTTCACTTGCTTGAGCAAGCGAAACATTTGCTGCGCGGTATGGCGATCAAGATTGCCGGTCGGTTCATCGGCCAGCACACAAGCAGGCTTGGCAACCAACGCACGGGCCAAGGCCACACGCTGTCGTTCGCCGCCCGATAACTGCCCCGGAAAATGCTGCACCCTCGCCTGCAAGCCAACCAGCTCAAGCACCTTTTGCGCTTCAGTACGCGCATATTCACGCGACTCACGGCGCACGATCAAAGGCATGGCCACGTTATCTAACGCCGAAAACTCAGGCAACAAATGATGAAACTGATACACAAAGCCCAAGGCATGATTGCGTAAGCGACTACGTTGGGCTTCAGACAACCCCTCGGTGGTTTGACCCGACACAATGATTGACCCTGCGCTGGGCAAATCCAACAAGCCCAAGGCATGCAGCAAGGTGCTTTTGCCAGAACCCGAAGCCCCTACCACCGCCACCATTTCACCGCGCGCAATCGCGATACTGACATCAACCAGCACATCAATGCGGTTTAAACCATCGTCATAGTGTTTGGATAAGTGCGAGGCTTGCAAGGCAAAGTCAGTCATGACGCAACACCTCGGCTGGCTGCAAACGCGATGCCCGCCAGCTTGGATACAACGTGGCTAAGAGCGACATAATCAATGAGGTGATACCAATGCTCGTGATGTCAGACAGGCGTGGATCAGACGGTAAGGTACTAATGAAATAAATTTCGCGAGGCAAGAACTGGGCACCGATCATGCGCTCGATGGCAGGCACGATGACATCAATATTGAGTGCAATAGCCGAGCCCCCCACTACGCCCAATAGCGTGCCAATCACGCCAATCAATGCGCCCTGCACCAAAAATATTCGGGCAATCTCGCCAGGCGTTGAACCAAAGCTGCGCAAAATGGCAATATCAGATTGCTTGTCTTTAACCGCCATCACAAGTGAGGACAACAGGTTGAACGCGGCCACAGCCACAATCAAGGCCAAAATCAAAAACATCATGCGCTTTTCAGTTTGCACCGCGGCAAACCAAGTGCGATTGTTGCGCGACCAGTCTGCGACAGCCACTGTGGCCGGCAAAAATGACACTAACTCTTGTGCAATTTGAGGGGCGCGATACATATCGTTCACCCGCAACCTGACCCCCGCCATGGCACTGTCACGAAACATCTTGGCCGCATCGGTCACATCTACAAACGCTAGCGAAGAGTCGTATTCATAGTGGCCCGAGCGAAACGTACCCACCAAGGTGAACTGCCGCATACGCGG
>CAIYCP010000339.1 GCA_903924715.1 uncultured beta proteobacterium | reverse complement strand
GTGGCAAAAAATATTGCCCAAAATGTTAGAGCAGGGGTTTAATGCGCCTTGGGTGCGAGATCTGGCAGAAAGTGTGTCTGCAACCGAAGAAAGCCTACGTAGCTTGCTTAAGAAACAAGCCCGAACTTCACTGGTGGTGCAACTGGTGAAAGACTTATTTTTTCCACATCACACAATGGTCGCCCTTGCGGATTTGTTCCGTGCGCTGATTCAAGAGCACGCAGTGGTCAGCGTGGTGCAGTTTCGGGATGCGTCGGGGTTAGGGCGCAAGCGGGCCATTCAAATACTTGAAGCGTTTGACCGGATTGGTTTGACCCGCCGGCTTGTCACTGGCACGCGTCATTCGCACTTGGCCGAGAAGGATCATCGTATTTTGCGCAATCCAGCGCTCTTTGTCGAATAACTATACTTTTCAGGCAAAGATCGACGTCATTGCAGATAGGTCGGGCAGTTGGTATGAAGCGGCAACTAGACCGCTCAGGTAGTGATAAAGTGCAATACACAGGAAGAGTCACGCTCTCGGGTGGGACGTCCGGACTTCAAATCCGGGAAGGGCTGTCGTACAGTCCTTGGTGGGTTCGACTCCCATACTCTTCCGCCAATCTTTAATAGGGCATTGACACTGTGGCTGAGATTCGTGGCTGTGAGTTCCCAGATGATCTGATGTATGACACCGAGCTCAATGTTTGGTTTCGCGACTCAGGTGGTGGGCAGTTTGAGGCGGGTTTAACCGCGTTTGGGCTCGCCTTGGTCGGAGACTTGTATATGTTCAATCCTTGGCCAGTCGGGCGCGAGATCGAGGCAAATAAAGCGTTTGCGTTAGTTGAGGTTGCGAAAACGGTGTTATCAGTGCGCAGTCCGTTTGCCTGCGTTGTTGCCGAGATTAATACGCCACTTGAGATTACCCCGTTTAAAGTGAATCGCAGTCCTTATTTGAATTGGTTAGTGCGTCTTGAACCTGACGATGCTACGCAAGCACGCAGCGTGTTACTCACAGGGTCGCAGGTGGCCGTGCGTGCGAATGAATTGATGGACCTTCACGGAATGACCACACTCGCTGATTTCCAGCGTCCCTTGGGTTCGACATGACGAGTGTCGTGATCCTGTTGTGGCAAAGTACGGTTGATTCGCCCCAATTGGCGGCGACTCCCTTTATGATGGCGGCCTCGGCGGCTGCTATGGATTTGAGTGTCGAAATCCACGCCTTGGGTGCGAGTGTTGAACTCTTTGTGCGTGCGAATGCAGGCCGTCATCAAGCGGTTGCCCCTTTAAATCGACCGCTCTCGGTCTATGTTGAAGATGCAATGCGTACCGGTGCAAAAGTCTATGTCTGTAGTACCGCGATGCGCGATCGCAACCTGGCACCAGAAGACTTGATTGAAGGCTGTGAAGGCGTGATCGGCATGGTGACGATGCTTGAGCGGATGGTGCAGGTCGATACAACGGTGTTGACGTATTAATTGTGTTGTGTAACGTCAAAGTTCGAGCGCGTTTGGCTATAAATTTAATTTGACTTGAAAAAAATGGAACAAACGGATTTGCACGCTGATACAAATAAAAGACCTTCAAGCGGTCTAAAAAAGATACTCATCGTTATCACGCTTTGCGTCATCGTCATTGCGGGGTTGCTGTACGCTAGCTATCCAAAAACGACTGTTGTCATCGGAGTGACCGCTGATTTTATTGACGATAATGGGCGGTTAAAAAGTTATGAAAAATTTCAATCAACATTAAAGAAAAATGGAATTGATTTAGCTGTAAAAGTCATTACCAATGCGTTGAACGGATTGGAAGGCGCAATTAAAGACCCCGCCATCGATTTAACGCTGGTGACCAATAATGGACATTCATTTTCTTCAGATATCAGAGAAGAATTTCGGTCTATTGGGGTTTTTCGTAAAGTACCTATTTTTATTTTAGCCAGTGCAAATACGCCGGCAATTACACATCTCAGTGAGATGCGCGGTAAAACAATCGCTTTAAAAATGGCTCCAAATGGCGACGGAGTTGCGGCGTTTACTGAGAACGGTTCTGGTCCAAGCATTTATGGACTAGATTATATTTACGCGGACTTATTTCGCCTGTTAAACATTAATCTAAAAAATACCAAAATTATTAATAGCTACCCAGCACCCGCGTTTTCTGTTCCTGACGCAGATTATTATTTTGGTTTTTTTGCCCCAAATCAGATAGGCAGTACTGCTGATTTGCGTAAGAAAATTGAGCAAGAAAAATACCGTTTTGTAAATCCGATTGATGTTGAAGGTGTTGCGCGTAGAAGTAAGGCTACTTATGAGGCGCGACTCGAGGCATCCATCTTAGTGCCTAGTGCGGCAATACCCAATGAGGCTGTGCCATACCTGTACTCCACCGTTAGTATGGCCGTCAGGAAGAATTTGGATCCGAGTCTTGTGATGATTTTGAGTGAGGCACTTCAAAATGAAGTGTCAGAGTCTAGTACGTTTAGAAAACGAAACGAGTTCCCGCGATTTCTGGATGGTGAATCATTTGCGCCTCATGAGGTCGCAGTAGATTTTTATCGAAACGGAAAACCATTCTTAACAAACTATGTGTCGCCTACTTTAGCCGCATTAATTATAAAAATTTTGCTTGTCTTGATTCCGTTATTAACCATATTATGGCCAATTACGACGCTAGTGCCAAAGATTTATTCTTTCTATGTCAAGCATAAAATCACCCACTGGTATGTTGATCTTGAGATGATTGACAAGTCGCTTGGCAGTGCGGATGTGGAAACTAGAAAAATATACTCAGATGTCATTGAAAATATTTCGCGAGGCATCAGAGAAATGCGCTTACCAATTTTACACACCCACTATGCGCAAGAGTTGTTTGCTGCTCGGGTGCACGTTAATTTGATCCGAAATAAACTTAATGATCTTGAAAAGGCGAAAGGGGATCACGTCGATGATTGATGATTCCTGTAAATATTATGAACGCTAATGCAGTTGTGCTGGACTCTCCTGAAGCGCTGCTAAAGCGTTTAGAAGAAGAGCAGTCGTTTGTTCAAAAAAAATGGTTGAGCTTATTTTGGCTCTTCATATTTAATGCGCTGGTCTCAATATACCTTCACGTTGCTGAACTCAGTCCTCAAGAGTCAACCGACGTCTCTTCGATATTTACCGAGCAGGTTGCTGGATATTTCATTGAATTTTTAGTGATTTATTTTTGTATTAAATATCAGTTAATCAAGCGCTTCAGTGTCCGGTGGGCTGTTTTTTGTATGCTTCTATACGCAGCGGCTTATGCGTATGATGCGAACGATTTGTTTGAAAGCTACAGCTCAGGTCGTTACGAATTTCCCACAAATTCCTTAGCATTTGTCGCGGTTATTTACGATCAACTCATTGCTAGAGTTGCGGTGTTTTTTCTGACGCTGACAATGATCGGTTCAGTCATTAGTTTAAGGCACCAATTGAGCGAGTTGTGGCTGAAACGAGATACGCTCCTTAAAGGGGTGAGCCAAGAGCTACTTGCCAAATATTCGATTAAAGATCCGCAAAAGATTAAAAAAGGTTTTCTTGCTGAGTGTTTTAAAAGACACAGCCTTGACGAGGCTGAGCAATTATTAATTGTTGGTACGTCAACAACGACACCGCCTTTCGATATGGGTATGTCCCAGGTGCCCAGACCTTGGTTATTTGTTTGGGTGTTTATTAGATGTTTAGTAGTCTATGGTGTTTTGTTGCTCTGTTGGTATCAATTCCAAAACCACTTAATACTTCCGGGCCTGATTGTTGTGGGATCTTTTTTGACTCCATTCGCCTTGTTGATTTTGTTTTATGAGCTCAACAGTAGTGTCCGGTTAATTACCGAATAAATTCAATTGGTTAGCGGGGTCAGGTAAATCCGTTGAGAATGCATCGCCCTGAAAGGCGCAT
>CAIYCP010000338.1 GCA_903924715.1 uncultured beta proteobacterium | reverse complement strand
TCCTCTTATCCGGGCGATTTGTATTGTCATGTAGTTGTTGAAACTCCGGTGCGTTTAACCGAAGATCAAAAGACACTATTGCGCCAATTTGAAGCCTCGCTTCGAGAGGGTAGCGACAAGCATTCGCCGCAAAGTAAGTCGTGGACAGATCGCGTCAAAGATTTTTTCTCTTGATCATCTTTTCATAATTTGTCAGATAAAAAAACAGCCCCTCGGGGCTGTTTTTTTACGGGTCAAACCATGCAGCGAGTGATGTTGATTCGAATGCGAACGACCCTTATTTCTTTTTCTCAAAATCTCCTGCGGCCACGCTACTGAATTGCGTCGGTTGCAAGTATTTACGGACAACTGTGTTGAGTTGCTCTGGCGTCAGCGCCGCAATCTTTTTATCTAGTTCTGCGGCCCAGGCAAAGGTGCGATCACTTTCCATGTAACTCACCCAGGCAGACGCCAGACTGCCTTGTTGCGCCCGAGCGAGTTTGCGATAGTTCAACAGTGCGGTGATCCCATCTTTGACTTCGGTCGAATCGAAGCCGTCTTTGATTAAACGATCAAACTCCTGACGGATCGCAGTCTCTACTTTTTCGCGATTTTCTGGCGCAAAAATTGCGTAGACACCCCATGAGCCAGTAGGCTCAAACGAAGAGACTGAGAGGCGACTACGTACGTTGTAAGACAGGCCTTCTTTTTCACGTACGCGCATCCATAGTCGCGATGTTTCAGACGAACCCAGCAGAAAATTTGCAAGATAGAGTGCGGGATAGTCAGGATCGGTATCCTGAAGTTTTAAGGTGAGATTTGCCGTGTAGAACGCATTCGCTTTGTCAGGCGTGAGCGCTTGCATTTGCTCGGGCTTGACTGCGCGGTAAGGTTGGCTGATCCGGGTGTAGGGTGCGCCAGGTGCCCACGTGCTCAGCGCCTTGCTAACGGCCTGTTCGAAGCTCGTAGGGTTGAATTGCCCCACGATCCCGATCGATATTTTTCCGGCGCCATAGAATGTTTTATGAAAATTCACTAAATCGCTTCGCTTAAGATTTGCCACTGAGGCAAGAGATTCTTCAAAGCTTGGCATGTAACGAATGTCGTCTTTTGCCCATGGATTGTCATGACGCGTCAGCATGCGTGAAGCGATGGCAGTGGGTTCTGTCATTGAACTCTTGAGACTGGTCGTGAGTTTGCTGGTGTATTCATCAAGCTGCGCTTGCGCAAAATTGGCGTGCTGCACCACATCAAGCACTAGACTGATCAAGGCATCGATATTGGCCTGCGTGGTCGACAGGCTGATGTTGAGTTCAGTTCCCGAGCCCGAAATCCCAACCTCACCCCCAAGGGCATCGATGCGGTCGCTGATTTGTTCGCGCGTTAATTGATCAGTGCCCTTAAGCAGAAGATCGGCCGTGACAATGGCATTTAAGCGTTGGCCTTTGAGCGACTCAACACTGCCAAACTGCAGGGCGATCGAGGCGTTGACGCGATCGCCGCGCGCTTCTTTGGGCAGCATGGCGAGTTTGACCGAGCCATTCGCTAGCTTTAACACTTTGCGTTGAGTCAGTGCGTCGATATTGCCAGGATCAGGATTGAAGGCTTCGGCTTGTTTGAGTTGCGCGCTGCCGCGATAGTCTGCTAGGTCTTTTTTAAGATCCGGAATGGCGGCGAGGGGGGCGCGTACAGGCTTCTCAGTGGGGATATATTGGCCTTGCGTACGATTGGCCTGCGTTAGATATTCTTGGGCGACTTTTTGTGCCTGAGCCAAGGTGACGGTTCGAATGCGATCGCGAGAGACGAACAGCATTCGCCAGTCACCGACTGCGATTGCCTCAGAGAGGCCTGCGCTAATTTTTTGTGCGTCGCTAAACATTTGATCCCAGCTTTTGAGCCACTGGTTTCGCACGCGTTCAAGCTCTTCAGAGGTAAAGGGTTGCTTGGAAAGTGATTCGATTGTGCTGGCCAGCGTATCGAGTGCTTTTATTTGATCCATGCCAGGCTCGAGTGTGGCGCCAAACATCACGATACCGGGCGCATACTCGTCCATCGTAAAGCCAAGCACGCTTGCGGCTAGTTTTGTGGGGACCAGCGCTTTGTAGAGCCGTCCCGACGGGGTGTCCGCGATCATCATGCTGGCTAAGTCGAGCGCAGAAAAATCTGGGTGTGCTGCTGGGGGCACGTGGTACATCGCCGCCACGAGCGGAGAGCCACCCGTGCGACGCAGAGTGATCGCGCGTTCGCCATCTTGAGCAGGCTCAACCGTGTATTCAGGCGGCAGCGTACGGGCGGGTTTTGGGATTTTGCCAAAAGCGTTATTGACTTCGGTCAAAGCCAGTTCAGGATCAAATTTTCCGGCAACAATTAAGACCGCGTTGTCTGGTTGATAGTGGGTACGATAAAACGCACGCAGTTGATTGATATCGACGTTTTCGACATCAGAGCGCGCGCCGATTGTCGTTTTTCCGTAGTTGTGCCACTGAAAGGCGAGCCCCAGCATTTTCTGCCAAAGCATTTGAAACGGATTGTTTTCGCCACTTTCCATTTCGTTGCGGACAACCGTCATTTCGGTATCGAGGTCTTCACGCTTGATCGTCGAATTGACCATCGCATCCGCTTGCCAGCCGATATACCATTTAAGCGTTTCAGGGTTTGCCGCAAAACTAGCGTAATAGTTTGTGCGATCGGTAGAGGTTGAGCCGTTTGCTTGTAAACCACGCTTTGAAAATTCACCCAGCGCATTGGGGGTATTAGGCGTGCCTTTGAACAGCATGTGTTCGAGCAGGTGGGCCATGCCGGTCTCACCATAGTTTTCGTGGCGCGAACCGACCAGATAGGTCATATTGACTGTTGTGGTAGGCTTCGAATCATCTGGGGCGAGCAAAACACGTAGGCCGTTGGCTTCAAGCCGATATTCGGTGATGCCTTCAACGCTCGTCACCTCTGTGACGCCGACTGGAAGGGTTAAAGCCATACTTTGGGTTGCCGCCATAAAAGAGAGAGAACCCAAGAGGGCGCACTGCAGCGCGCGGGTAAACAGCCACATGAAAGAAGTCCAAAAGGGAAGAATGAACCAGTTTGAGCGTGATTGCTCAGAATGGTTCATTTGATGCTGAATTATTTGGAAAGTAGACGCATCGCCTGTTCAATCCCCGAGACCGTCACCGGAAACATTTTGTCCTGCACAATGTTGCGGATCAGCGAGATTGACTGTCGATATTGCCATGAGGCTTGTGGTTCGGGGTTAAGCCAAACGGCCTTCGGCCAAGCGGAAATCATGCGTTGTAACCATTCGGCGCCTGGCTCTTTGTTGTAGTGTTCGACCGAGCCACCAGGCTGCAAGATTTCATACGGGCTCATGGTCGCATCGCCTACAAAAATCAGACGCCAGTCTGTATTGAATTTGCGCAACACGTCTTGCGTTTCGAAGCGCTCCATTTGGCGGCGTCGGTTTGATTTCCAGAGGTGCTCGTAGGGGCAATTGTGGAAGTAATACACCTCAAGATTCTTAAACTCGCTACTCGCGGCAGAAAATAACTCTTCGACGCGTGCGATGTGATCATCCATGCTCCCGCCAACGTCTAGCAGCATCAGCACTTTGACGTTGTTATGACGCTCGGGCACCATTTTGATATCAAGGTAGCCCGCGTTGCGTGCCGTGCAAGTGATCGTGTCATCCAAATCAAGTTCGAAATCTGACCCTTCGCGGGCGAAACGACGCAACCGTCTTAAAGCGACTTTAAAATTACGCGTACCAAGTTCAATTGAATCGTCGTAATCCCTGAAGTTGCGCTCGTCCCACACTTTGACAGCCGTGCGGTTACCGCCCGAGGCGCCGCCGACGCGAATCCCTTCGGGATTAAAGCCGCCATTGCCAAAAGGCGAGGTGCCACCGGTGCCAATCCATTTGCTGCCACCTTCGTGACGCTCTTTTTGTTCTTCGAGCCGTTCTTTGAACATTTCTAAAAGTTTGTCGAGCCCGTGCTTTTCAAGCTCTGCTTTCTGCTCGGGTGTGAGATGCTTTTGCAGCTCTTTTACGAGCCAGTCAAGGGGGATCTTTTTGCCCGGCGGCAAGATTTGCTCGAGACTGCGGTAATACCCCGCAAAAGCCCGATCAAAACGATCAAAAAGGGTTTCGTCTTTGACGAGCGTTGTGCGGGCTAAAAAATAAAAGTCTTCAAGTGTTGGCGGCATCAGGGGCGTTGAAAGCGCCTCAAGCAGCGTTAAGTACTCTTTAACCGAGACCTTTAATTTTTGCGTACGTAGATGGTAGAAGAAATCAACGAGCATGGCGTTTGAGCTGATAAGTGAGGTGGTCACGAACTTCGGGCCATTCGCCAGCAATCACGCTGTACATGACGGTGTCACGCACGGTGCCGTCGCGGCGTAGGGCATGATGACGAATTGCACCATCACGCTTGGCACCCAAGCGCTCGATCGCACGTTGCGAGGCATGGTTAAAGTTGTCGGTGCGCCAGCCAACTACGCCGGCGCCAAGTACGTCAAAGGCCTGTGTTAACAGCATTAACTTACAGGCCGTATTGACATGCGAGCGTTGCTGGCTTTTCGCGTACCAGGTGTAGCCAATTTCAAGGCGCGCAACGGCGGGCAAAATGTCGTGGTACCGAGTGCTACCAAGTATGTTGCCTGAGGCGTCATCGACCACGACGAAGGGCAGCATGTGCCCTGCAGCAAGACCGTCAAGTGCAGTCTGAATGTAGTGGGCGGTTTGCTCTGGTTCAGGCACTGAGGTGACGCGCAGATTCCAAAGCTCTCCGTCGCGCGCTGCAGCGGTTAAGCCAGCGGCATGGGCGAGTGAGAGCGGCTCAAGCCGCACGCCCCAGCCCTTCAGCGTACAGGGCGATGGAGCGAGTTTGAAGCCTTGGTCTTTAAGCATTGCCGGGACCCGAAGGGCGACGCGTACTGCTGCGCGTGACAGCGGCTAGACGCTCAAGCAGTTGCAAGTCTTGCTCGTTTTTAAGCAGTGCGCCAGCTAGCATTGGTATTGAGGTTGCGGCGTGGGCATCGATCTGGGCGGGGCTCACATCTTCAGCAATCAGCAGGCGTAGCCAGTCAAGAAACTCAGAGGTTGAGGGCTTTTTCTTCAGGCCAGGCGCCTCGCGCAGTGCGAAGAACGTATCGAGCGCGGCGCGTAAGACATCGGCGTGCAGATTCGGAAAATGCACATCCACGATGCTGCGAAGTGTGTCACGATCGGGGAAACGAATGTAGTGAAAGAAGCAGCGGCGCAGAAAGGCGTCGGGCAGATCTTTCTCATTGTTTGACGTAATGATCACCAGTGGTCGGTGAATCGCGCTGATGGTTTCGCGTGTTTCGTAAACGTGAAATTGCATCTGATCGAGTTCGCGAAGCAAGTCGTTTGGAAACTCGATGTCGGCTTTATCAATTTCGTCGATGAGCAACACGACGGGCTCGGGGGCTGAAAAAGCCTGCCACAACACGCCTTGCATGATGTAGTTACGGATATCTTTAACTTTTTCTTCGCCAAGTTGGGAATCGCGCAAACGCGAGACGGCATCGTATTCGTAGAGGCCTTGATGGGCTTTGGTTGTGGATTTGATGTGCCATTGAAGCAATGGACGACCCAGCGCGGCGGCAACCTCTTCAGCTAGCATCGTTTTGCCGGTGCCAGGTTCGCCCTTGACCAGGAGGGGGCGCTGCAGGGTGACGGCGGCGTTGACGGCCACCTCGAGGTCGCGTGAGGCGATATAACGTTCGGTGCCGTCAAAGCGTTTGGTCTGTTCGGGGGTAGGGGTAGAAGAGGTCATTAGAAGCCGAAATGTGAGGGGTCAGAGGTAAAAGCTGCGGTAGTAGAATTTAATTTCGTCAATTATCGTACAATCTTACCGTTTTGCGGCCGAGACTATTCTCGGATTGTTTTGCTGGCCTGGCCAGAGCCCTTTTGATGAAGCTGTTCAAAACCATGTATCCAAATCAGATGCGTAGTGGCAGTGCGCCGGCAGTGCGGCGACTCCCCCAAGTTTTTGCCGCCTTGGCAATGGCGATATCCTGTGTAATGGCCTCAGCCGTTTCTGCGGCAGATGCAGTCGGTAATGCCGAAGCGGCCAAGGCAAAGGTGTCGATGTGTATTGGTTGTCACGGTATCCCTGGTTACCATGCAAGCTTTCCTGAGGTGTACTCGGTGCCAATGATTGCTGGGCAAAACGATGCCTACATTCGAGCAGCCTTGCGTGCCTACGCGGTGGGCGAGCGTACACATCCCACGATGGATGCCATCGCAAAAAGCCTTTCAGATCAAGATATTGCTGATCTGGCTGCCTATTACTCCAAACTTAAATAATCGGGGGCTACCATGAAACATCTGAAGCTTGCCCTCTGTGGCGCTGCACTACTCATGACGGTTGGCGCGAGCCAGGCCACTGATTTAGGCGCCGGAAAAGCCGTCTGGGAAAAGGTCAACTGCGCCTCGTGTCACGGCGCTGATGCTAAATCTCCCATTCTGCCCACATATCCAATTCTGGCTGGGCAACATGCTGACTTTTTGGCGCATGCCTTGAAGGCTTATCAGCGTGGCGCGTCAGGCGCACCTGCTTCAGCCAATGTGCGCAAAAACGCTGTCATGGGTGCGTTTGCGACCCAGCTGTCAAAGCAAGATATCGAAAACGTCTCAGCCTGGCTGGCTTCGCAACCAGGGCCGCTCGCCGTACGTAAGTGAGTAAGTAAGCCTTGGGCTTGAAGCCTGCACGTAAAAAAACCGCCTGAGGGGCGGTTTTTTTACGTAAATCGCTTCGCTGTGTGTGAGCACCTGCTTCGCCTGCGCTTAGTCTCGGCTTGCGCGTCGTCGAATGAGGTCGATATAGGCATCGCTGTCGAGGGGGGTGCCCAGGCGCTGTGACTCCCAGACAACCTGTCCAAGGCATTCCATGATTTCGTGCGCTGCGTCGTGCCCGCTCGAGCCGGAGGCCATCGAGTTAAACGCTTGCTTGATTCCGCGTGGGTGGTCAATCGATAGCTGCTCGGCGATTGCAAGATGCATGGACAGATGTAAAAAGGGGTTGCTGTGGCCTTCTTCTACGTTGAACTCTCGCGTCATGGCTTCAGGACTTTCGATCGTTTCGTGATATTCAGGATGTTGTTCGATCCAGCCTAGGGCCATGGCTTCGAGCGGACTCAATAGTTCGTGGCTGCGGTGTTTGCGCCAAGTGTTGATAAAAAACTCTCGTACTTGATCGCGTGAAGGATTAAACATGAGGCTCCGTAAAAGGACGTTGCACAGGAATGTGTAAAGGTGTCCATATAGTGAAACAGTTGATCAGAATCGCCCTCATCTAGGGCATACCCTAATGTCACGACACCCGTGCTAGTGCAGAATCTTTTCCATGCAGGTGAGGAGACAAAGCTCTGCATGGGCAAGCTGGCAGCATCGGCTACATAATAAAAATAAGCACGACTCTAATAAAAACAAATCGCACAGCGGCTAGCACTTCGGTGTTGGCCGTTGTCGCTTATAAGCAGCAAATTGTTTATTCTAGGCGATCATGCGAACGATTCAAACAACCCCACAAGCCCGTTATTGGCGGCACAATTTGCTATTAATCGTAGCTTTGCTCTGTGCGTGGTGGTTGGCCACCTTTGTGCCTGCCTATTTCGCCGTTGAATTAAGTCATTATTTTGTTTTCGGTTGGCCCTTTGCGTTTTGGATGGCAGCTTTTGGTGCGCCGCTGTTCTTTTTATTGATCGTTGGGGTATACGCCTGGCACATGGCACGCCGAGATCGGGCAGTTCGGCGCCTGGCCCGAGAAGGCAACTGAGTGTCGCAACAAGAGCCTCTCTCGCAAAAAGCCTTTAGTGCGCAATTGTTTCGTGGCTATGCCGCCTACGCATTCGGCTTTTCTCTTTTAGTCTTGCTGCTGGCCTTATTGGAAATCATGGGGCTTGCCCGGCAGTGGATCGGTTACGCCTTTTTGCTGGTGACTGTTGCGCTTTATGCGGCGATCGGCATCATGTGCCGTACCTCAGATCCTGTTGAATATTATGTTGCAGGGCGCAGGGTGCCCGCCATCTATAACGGCATGGCGACCGCCGCGGATGGGATGTCGGTTGCTTCTTTTATTGGCGTGGCGGGTACGCTGTATCTAACGGGCTATAACGGCCTTGCTTACATTTTGGGT
>CAIYCP010000337.1 GCA_903924715.1 uncultured beta proteobacterium | reverse complement strand
GAGTTGTCAGATATGGATGGTCCAGTCTTGTTGCTTGCGTCTGACGCGGGCCAAGCAATGACCGGCACCTCGGTGACCGTTGACTGGGGCCATTCAGTGAGTTCTTTATGAGCGGTATAGATCAGACATCAGAAACTAATCATGTAGCACCTTTTGATTCAGCCATTCTGGCTGACTGGATGCATGCAAAAGGCTTTCTAGATCGAACAACGCTCTCGGTAAAACCCTTAACAGGTGGGCAATCAAATCCGACCTTTCTGTTGACCAGTGGCGCGCAGCAATTTGTCTTGCGTAAAAAACCGCCCGGTGTCTTGTTGCCCTCAGCACACGCGGTGGATCGCGAATATCGTGTCATGCAGGCACTGCAAGGCACTGAAGTGCCTGTCCCAAAGCTTTATGCGTATAGCGACGATTTGAATATTGTCGGCACACCTTTTTACTTGATGGAATTCTTAAATGGCCGCGTCATTGTTGATCAATCGCTTCCTGGTTTAAGTCCCGCCGAGCGCACTGCCATCTATCAGGATATGAATCGGGTGATATCGGCGCTGCATCAAGTGGATATCAATGCAGTCGGTCTCGAAACCTTTGGGCGCGCTGGAAATTATTTTGGTCGCCAGATCGCCCGCTGGAGCCGCCAATACCAAGAAGCGCGTAGCGAAGATATCTCTGCTCTTGAAGCGCTGATCGAATGGCTACCTGCCAATATCCCGGAAGGCGATCAAACCACGATCGTCCATGGCGACTATCGTCTGGATAATTTAGTGCTGCACCCCACTGAGCCACGTGCGATTGGCTTGCTTGACTGGGAGCTCGCCACGCTCGGGCATCCCTTGGCGGACTTTGCCTATCACTGCATGAGTTGGCATATTCCAGCCTCGTTATGGCGAGGCATTGGCGGTTTGGATCTAAAAGCGCTAGGCATACCAAGTGAAGCTGACTACATCAAACAATACGGCGCTGCCACCGGTTTTGAAGGCATTGAGCATTGGGATTTTTATATTGCCTATAACCTTTTTAGAATCGCTGCAATCTTGCAAGGTATCGCTCGGCGTGCGCAAGATGGCACGGCTGCTGCGAACGATGCCATTGAAACCGGTAGTAAAGCAAGACCGCTCGCAGAAATCGGCTGGAAATATGCACAGCGCTACGAAGCCAGTCGACGTTAACCCTTAAAGCGTAGTTCACTGAAACCCTTGCCACAGGCCCTCTTTAGGAAAGCTCATGACGCACCATCCTTCAATCTCTGAGTCTCGAATCGGTAGTTGGCATGATGCACCTGCGGGGATCGGTGCGCCGGTGGATACCATTGACACCCCCGCCCTGTTAATTGAACTGGATGCTTTTGAACGTAATTTGGCTGAGGTGCATGCGGTCATTCAAACGGCCGGCATTGCAGTGCGTTCGCATGGCAAAGCGCACAAGTGCCCTGACATTGCCTTGCGCCAGATCCATGCCGGCGCAGTGGGGATCTGTGTACAAAAAGCCAGTGAGGCTGAGGCCTTTATTGAGGTGGGTGTCAAAAATATTTTAATCACCAATCAAGTCGTTGGTGTTCGAAAGGTTGAGCGCATCGCAAGGCTGGCCGCACATGCTCATATGGGCGTGTGTGTTGACAACGTGGTGCAGGTGCACCAAATCGGCGCGGCTGCGCGTCGTCATCACGTGGCCATTGATGTTTATATCGAGCAAGATGTCGGAGCAGGACGCTGCGGAGTCACCACGCACGCTGCAGCAATCGAATTAGCACAGGCGATTCAAACCTATTCTCCCGCCTTGGTCTTTGCCGGATTGCAGGCTTACCACGGCAAAGCCCAACATTTACGAACGTCAGCAGAGCGCACCCAAGCAATTGGCTCAGCGTGCGATAAAGTTAGAGACATGATTGCTGCGTTAAAAGTCGCAGGCTTTGAAGTCAATGCAGTGACAGGCGGTGGCACGGGCACCTATGAACTCGAGGCTGAATCGGGCCTATACACAGAGGTACAGCCCGGGTCCTATGTCTTGATGGATAACGACTACGGCAAAAACACTCCCGCAACCGATACGCCCGAGCTTCAGCACGTCTTGCATGTCTTATGTACGGTCATCAGTGTGAGTTCGACCCATTCAGTCGTGGATGGGGGATTAAAGTGTTTTGCAGTGGACTCTGGCTTGCCCCGCGTCGTGTTGCCGGGTTGGACTGTCAAAGGCGTGTCAGACGAGCATACGACGATCGTGCCAGCGCCAGGCACTCCCGCTTTGAAGGTGGGTGACAAAATTAGATTCATTTCAGGACACTGCGACCCCACCGTCAATTTGCATGATTGGTTGATCGCGGTGCGCAACGGCAAGGTCGAAGAATTATGGCCGGTATCTGCCCGCGGCGCGGTCTTTTAACGTCAGAAAAAATCTTAACGTTTCAAGACGCGTGAGGCAGCTTTTAGAATCAACGCGGCGACAACATCGCTACGTGGCTCTTTAAAATGCTCAGCTAACTCATCTAGCGCTTTTGACACATCGCGATCAAGGATCATCTCAACCCGCTTTGCGCCGGCCTCGATCCGTTTACGGCGATGTTCGGCAGTGCGTTCGACCGCAGAAATTGGGATTTCAAGCCGCGGACGGCCACGCCTGGATAAGCCCGGTAAAAAAGCCTGCCCGGCTAATGCACCAGATCGGGTTGACTGCTGAGATTTAGTCGCTTTAACAGCAGGCCGACGCGTTGCTGCCGCCGGTTTGTCGGCCTGTTCGGCTAAGAGCGCTTGTTCGATCTGTTCAGGCGTCGGGAGCTCAAGATCTAAATCGTCAAATAGAGACTGAGGAATCGGCATTGCCTTGGGCGTATTCATTTTATTTATAAATAACCGGATATCTATTTATTTTTATCTTTGGAATTTCGATATATCTAATTATAACATAACCGGATAAATTAAATAGATAGATTACGAAGGGTGCGTTGAATCCCCGACTCCCAGGGCCCGTTGCAGCATCGCCGTATCGCGCCAGGCTCCAAACTTATAGCCGACTGACCGAAACGTCCCTGCAAGCGTAAAGCCAAGACTCTCGTGCAAGGCCACGGACGGCGGACTCGCATCACCACAGACGGCCATCATTTGCCGATAACCCTTGTCGGTGCAAACTTGAATAAGTTCTTGCAGTAGTAATCGACCAATACCCTGCCCTGACATCCCGTCGCGAATATAGACCGAGTCTTCGACCGTAAAGCGATAGGCTGGTCGCGGACGATAGAGGGTGACATAGGCATAGCCCACCACCTGGCCGTTCTTCTCAGCCACCAAATAGGGTAACTGCCGCCCGACGACATCTGCGCGCCGTTGCCGCATTTCATCGACCGTTGGTGGCGTAAGTTCAAAGGATGCCGTTCCGTGCAGAACGTGATGTGAATAGATGTCTTGAATAACGACCACATCTGACTCGTCGCTCTCGCGGATTGTCAGGGGCGACGAAGGCGCAGTCATGTAGGTGCTACCTCAAATCGATTCATACGCATCATTTCAACACCCGCCCTTCTGCTCGGGCTCAATAATGGCCCAGTCAATTTTGATTGGCTTTATTTTCTTATAACGGTTCCAGTAAACCTCAAACGAGCCCTGCTTTGTCGCACGCGTAATAAAAGATTGCATATCTGGGCTAATGCGGTTGCGCATCTCTATAAGGTCCATGACGATCAATGCACCACAACGCTTGATGAGTTCTGGCGTAACAGCCTTGGTTTGACTATACAAACCATACGGCAGCACGAGCGGTTGATACTTGGAAACCACTGATACAGTGCCTGCCGTCCAAGTTTCACCAATCACTATTTTTAAGGGACCAAGTTTTTGTTCATCCCAAATCTGGTCAAGTTTGCTCGCCAAAGGCTTCGCAGGATAATTGGCTCGTGCAGTTTTTCCGAGTACATCGGCGATCACGCCATAATAAAGCGCCATCCCTACAGCCATTAAAACGTTTAACGTAAATCCAACCGTTAACACGCGCATTACCGTTTGCTTCGAATCAAGCGCGGGCACCCAGCGCAAGGCATAAACACCAAACATGACAAAAAAGGCTGTTGCCCAGTTGGCGTTGAGGGTAATAAATACCGTGCCAAGCAAAGAAGTCAAAATAACGGGGCCGAGTGCGGCAAAACTGATGAAGCGCCATTCTGCACCTTGAGTCAAAGCCACCGCGGGCGTTGAGACTTCAGCCTTTTGTTTAAATCCAAAATGCAGCACGGCCAACGTCAACAATAAAGGTGACAGCTTGCCTAACTGGCTCGCTAAGAAGCTCAGCACACGCATTAAATGATTGACCTCACCACCGACCTGTTTTTGCATGTATTGCAAAGTGGGCGCGTTTTCACGAATCAACCAATCAAAGTGTGGCACCATTGCAAGGCCACCTGCCAGCACCGCAACAATAAGACCCATCAGCGTTTTTTTGTTTCTAATACGCGGGTCTTGTAAAAGCCAAACCCCCATCACTGCAAACCAAATCCCAGCACTGTATTTAGTCAGCAAGCACACTGCAGCGGTGACGCCCACTAGCACCCAACGCCACCATGCCGGTTGCCGTACTGCAAGCAGCAGTGCCCATACAAATAAAGCCGTTGGAAGTAGTTGAAGAAGATTTGAACTGACTTGCAGGCCGTTAATATTGTGATAAACGATCAGACTCGTGAGCACCACGGCCATCAAGGCCCGTGCTGGGTTCAGACACAACAAACTAATGCGCCAAACGACCAACAACATCAAGGCGACGTTCGCCTGCCCCGCTACGTAGGTCATCCAAAACGAGCGCCCAAAGACAGAGGCCCACGCATGCACCCACCAAGTACCGATTGGGCCAAATTTTGGATAGCCCCACGCAAAAGACTGCATCCAAAATAGTTCTTCAATACTATCCTTATGCGGTGCGGTATAGCTAACAATCGCGAGCAAAGCCCAAAAACATGCATGAAACACGATATACGCGACGGTGATACGTGCAAGTTGGCGCGAATCGTTAGGATCGATTGCCATTAACCAGGATTCAATTTTTTTAACGAACGACAAATTCTTAAATACCGAAGCGCTCATGAGGAGGACCTGATTAGTTCAAGTATTGCTTGCGCAAAGATAGTAGGATTTTCTTGCGGCATGTTGTGACCGACCCCCGGCACCACGCGATGTGAGCGGGGCCCGGTAAAACGATGCGCCTGCGCATCTGGTGTGGACGGTAATCGCACCCCATCATCGGCACCATCAAACGTAATACTTGGCACTGTGATCGCAGGCTGTTGTGCCAAACGACGTTCAATGTCGGCATACGCTGGATCCCCATCTACTAAACCGTAGCGGTGGCGATACGAGTGAATCACAACATCCACAAAATCAGCGTTATCAAACGATGGCGCACTACGCGCAAACGTTGCATCGTCAAACCCCCAGGTCGGCGACCAAAGACGCCATAGCAAACGGATTAGCGCTTGTCTATCTTGTTGCAACCCAGCGCGGCCGCGCTCGCTATGAAAATAATATTGATACCAGAGTCGATGCTCGTTTTCAGGGGTGTCAGGTACTAACGCTTTCGCGATATGTTGAATGTTGTAGCTATTGAAAGAAACCAAGCCTTTACAACGCTCGGGCCAAAGTGCTGCCACCACACAGGCAGCCCGACCACCCCAGTCATAGCCTGCCAAGTGCGCGTTTGGAATCTTCAGCGCATCCATCAGTGCGAGCAAATCGGCACCCAACGCCGCTTGCTCACCCGAGCGAAGCGTTTGCGCATCTAAAAACTGAGTCGTTCCGTAGCCACGTAAATAAGGCACGATGACACGACACCCTGCATTTGCCAATACCGGAGCCACTTCTGCATACGTCTGAATATCGTACGGGAAACCGTGCATCAAAAACACTGGCTGACCATCCGGTGATCCGCTCTCAGCGTAGCCAATATTTAAAACACCCGCTCGAACATGTTTACTTGCCTGCATATCACCATCAACCTATTTTTAACCAAGACAGAGTGTCTTCACTAAGGTGCTCGGCAAGGTCAATTTGACAGATACAAACCTTGAACCGGCACCCGAATAGCTTAATCCTTTTTTGTACTCGTTTTAGGCCCGGAACCAATCCCATTTTGCCAAGTGGAGGGCTTGCCAAAACTACTTCTTGCTCTTTTTTCTAACCAAAAAGCGTAAACACGCGCAATATGAGAAAAAGGCTGCTGAATACCCAATTTTTGAGCTGCATCAATCGCCCAGTTGGGGTTGTGCAGCAATTCGCGACCAATTGCAATCAAGTCCGCATGACCGTTTTGCAAAATTTGCTCTGCCTGATCCGCATGAACGATCATACCGACTGCCATAGTTTGAATATCGGCACCGGCACGTATCTGTTCGGCGTAAGGGACTTGATAACTGTACGGCGAGTGCGCCTCTGAGCCAACCACATCCGACATGCCACCAGAACTGCAGTCGATGACATCCACGCCACATTGTTTCAAGGCTCGTGCCAACACAATACTATCGTCAATCGTCCACCCGCATTCATCCACGGCGGAAACGCGAAAAAATAAAGGTTTATTTCTGGGCCACGATTGTCTGACACGCTGCGCCACCTCGAGTGCAAATCGAATTCGATTTTCAAGCGATCCACCATACTGATCTGTTCGTTGATTCGCCCGCTCTGAAAGAAACTGGTGAATCAAGTACCCGTGTCCACCATGAATCTCGATGACCTCAAAGCCAGCGCGTATCGCTCGCTCGGTGGCTTTGCCCCAGGCCTCGATGACAAACGCGATGTCGTCCAGCGTCATCGCACGTGGCACTGCGTATTTCGCTGAATGCGCGATCGCACTCGGGCCAATTAACTCCCAGGGCTCAGCGTGATCAACGCCCAAGCACTCAGCTAAAGGGACACGGCCTTCCCACGGTAGCGCAAGCCTTGCCTTTCGACCCGAGTGACTTAACTGGATGCCCGGGATCGCACCATTGGCTTTAATCAAATTAGTAATGCGCTTCAGAGGTTCTATAAACTCGTCTTTCCAAAGGCCAAGGTCATTGGTCGTCGAGCAGCCTCGCGGGTCAACCTTGGTAGACTCGCAGAAAACCAATCCAACGCCACCCGCCGCAAATTTTCCAAGATGCATCAAGTGCCAGTCATTCACATGGCCACCTTGCGCTGAGTACTGCAGCATGGGAGACAACACCACTCTATTTTTGATGGTGACGTCGCCGATAACCAGCGGAGAGAACAAAATAGAATTCATGATGAATTTCTTTGCATCAGTTAAGCCTCGGTCGGTATGATCGGCAATCGCGCCACAAGCTTAGGTAGCAGCATGAAAGCTGATCATTTGACTCAATAAGACAGGTTCTTTTTCAAGTATCAGGCCGCGTGCCGCCAACGCGGCAACATCAAGCTGCGCGATCGCGGATTCAAGCGCTTGGGCACTCATCGCCTCGATG
>CAIYCP010000336.1 GCA_903924715.1 uncultured beta proteobacterium | reverse complement strand
TCCGCCCGCTTCAAACAGCCAATTGGCACCAGGCGCTGCTTCAAATAACGTACGAGTGTACGGGTGCGCGGGCGCTGCAAAAATATCAGCGGTGCGACCCGTTTCAACAATTTCCCCTCGCGACATGACCGCAATGCGATCACAGACCTGCGCCGCGACCCGCAGATCATGTGTAATAAATAACATCGCCAAATTCAATTGATCACGAACCTCGTCAAGCAAACTCAGCACTTGCGCTTGTACAGACACATCCAGCGCAGAAACGGCCTCGTCGGCGACCAAGATCTCGGGCTTCATTGCCAGCGATCTGGCAATACAAATTCGCTGCCGCTGACCACCCGAAAACTCGTGCGGAAATCGTTCGAGCATGCTTGGCTCAAGCCGTACAAGCTCCATCAGCTCGCTGGCACGCGTCCAGGCCTCTTTGCGTGAGAGGCCATAATTCATCGGCCCTTCGATAATCGAATCGCCTACGGTACGACGTGGATTCAGCGAACGATAGGGATCTTGAAATACGATTTGCACACACTGACGCAAGGGCCGCATTTGTCGAATCGACAATGGTGCAATATTTTGCTGATGCTGAAAGATCGATCCACTTGTGGTCGAAATCAACTTGGCAATACAACGCGCGACGGTCGACTTACCCGAGCCCGACTCACCCACGATTCCAAGCGTCTCGCCGCGACGCAATTCAAGCGACACCTGATTGACCGCGGGAGTCTTACTATTTGGATAAGTTTTAACCAAGCACTCTGTTCGCAAAATCGGTTCGCCTTGCGCAGCTTGCACGCGCTCCCGCGGCGTCATGCTCGGGACTGAGCCGATGAGCATTCGGGTGTATTCGTGCGTCGGTCGTGCCAACACCTGCTCTTTGTCACCGAATTCAACAAGTTCACCCTGACGTAAGACGGCCACCCGATCCGCAATCTCGGCCACCACACCAAAATCATGTGTGATAAACAAGACACCCGTGCCGTGCTCGCGCTGCAACGTTCGGATCAACGCAAGTATTTGCGCCTGCGTGGTCACGTCCAACGCAGTGGTGGGTTCATCCGCAATCAACAAAAGGGGCTCAAGCACCAGCGCCATCGCGATCATAATGCGTTGGCGCTGCCCACCTGAAAGTTGATGCGGATACGAACGCAGCATCCGCTGCGGATCAACGAGCCCCACCTTTTGAATCATGTCCAGCACCCGGGCTTGTCGTGCGGTAGCCGTTAGTGCGGTGTGCGTGCGCAAGACTTCGTCAATCTGTTCGCCACAAGCAAACACTGGGTTCAACGCCGTCATGGGTTCTTGAAAAATCATTGACATCGTGGTGCAACGCAATTGACGTAATCGGGCGGGCGACATCGTCAAGACATCTTCACCTTGCAAAAAAATCTTACCCGCTGTCGGCACCAACGCCTTCGCTTGTAGACCCATAATCGTATGAGCGATCGCGGATTTGCCTGAACCAGATTCACCCACTAAACAGACAATCTCACCCCGCCTGACCGCCAAATCAACCCGTTCGACCGCATGGGCGCGATCTGAGCCGCGCGGCAGTGAAATCTCTAGGCCTTGCAACTCAAGCACCGGCTGACTCATAGACGTTTTCTCATGCGCGGGTCAAGCAAATCACGCAGCCCGTCACCAAACAAATTGACGGCTAAAACCGTGACCGCTAAAAATACACCTGGGAAAAATATATTTTGGGGCAACATGACAAACATCGCCCGACCTTCTGCCATGATGTTTCCCCACGT
>CAIYCP010000335.1 GCA_903924715.1 uncultured beta proteobacterium | reverse complement strand
TGGCCTGATCGCGAGGTGTCGTATCAACTGATTGACCGAGTCAAGGCGGCTGGTTATGAGGCGCTGATTGTGACCGTGGATACGGCGGTGTCACCCAACAGAGAGTACAACCGTCGCAATGGTTTCACGTTACCGATGCAGATCACGCGTGGCAATATGGTTGATGTGGCTCGCCATCCAACATGGTTTATCTCCGTATTTCTAAAGTATTTGTTGCGCTCGGGTATCCCCGCGCTTGAAAACTATCCCGATCAGTACCGTCAAAAGCTGATGCAGCGTAAACCAGGTCAACAGGTCAGTTTGCCTAAAAGTGACTCGCTGAACTGGGCCGACTTAAAAGAGTTGCGCAAACGCTGGAGCGGCAGCTTGATGGTCAAAGGTGTTTTGCATCCCGACGACGCACAGCGCGCACTTGAATGCGGTGCGGACGCAATTGTGGTGTCGAACCATGGTGGTCGCAATCTGGATATGGCGATTGCTCCGATTGATGCGCTTCCTGATATTGTCGAACGCGTCAATGGTCGTGCCGATGTGCTCTTGGATAGCGGGATTCGGCGTGGAAGCGATATCTTCAAGGCCCTTGCACTTGGTGCAAAAGGTGTTTTTGCAGGTCGTGCCCCGCTGTGGGGCGTCACAGCAGCCGGAGAAGAGGGCGCGTTTCGTGCACTGGATATTTTGCGAGAAGAATTAGATCGCGTCATGGCTTTTTCGGGTTGTCCAACACTTAAAGACATTGATCGTTCGCTGCTTTGGTTTGATCACGCTTCAAAGTCGGAGTAATGCATGTCATTAGCGTTTCAGCAAGAAGGAAAAACGTTTGTTGCGTCGGTGACTGGGCTTGATCTGCGTACGCCGATGGGCACGCAAGAGGCCCAAGCGCTTGAACAGGCCCTAGCCAAGTACGGGTTATTGATTTTACGTAATCAGCAAATAGGTGACGATCAACAACAAGCGTTCATTGAGAAATTTGGTCCACCTGTTGTGGCTACACTGAAAGAGCTTGCAACGGGCCACCCTCACTTTTACGATATCGCGACAGTCGATTCAGACGGTCAACCGATCCCTGCTGACAGCGTACGCGGCATGTACTTGCTGGGTAATTTGCTTTGGCATACGGATGGCTCTCAAAATCAGCCTCCAATCCGCTTGACGGCGTTGCACGCACGGGTGTTGCCTCCAAAACCACCCAGAACCGAATATGCTGACATGTGTGCCGCTTGGGAAGCCTTACCGAAACAACGCCAAATTGAACTAGAAGGTCTGATGGTTGAGCACAGTATTTATTGGTTGCGCCAAAAGATGGGACTCAATATGAGTGACTTCAGTGCAGAGACCTTAGCTAGCCGTCCGGCCGTCGTGCATCCTTTGGTACGCCAACATCCGGTTTCAGGACGAAAATCTTTATATCTCGCCTCGCACGCCTCACATGTGATTGGCTGGCCCTTAGAAAAAGGTCGAGCCTTGATAGATGAACTCACTGCACACGCAACACAGCCTCAGTTTGTCTATCACCTTGAATGGGAAGCGAATGATCTTGCAATTTGGGATGATCGTTGGACCATGCATCGTTCGACTCCGTACAACGATCCGCACCCTAGAGTGATGCGTTGGTGTGCCGTCAGAGAGCTACATAACGTATAACGTATAACGTATAACGTATAACGTATAACGTATAACGTATAACGTTGGCCCTCATTATTTATATAGAGATGACGATGAATCAGAAAAAAAAGATAAACCTGATGAACTGGTGCATGAGCATCTTCGTATTGACTGTTGGTCTAGCGGGCAGCTGTCGTGCGGATACTTTTCCGACTAAACCAATCCGCTTGCTTGTGCCGTCACCCGGGGCGACAGAAGTGATCTGCCGCCAGCTCGCAGACAAAATGCAAATATCACTCGGCCAATCCGTGATCGTCGAGACCAAGCCAGGCGCGGGCACAACCGTAGCTTCTAACTATGTCGCGAGTGCTGCGCCGGATGGCTACACGCTTTTATGCGTGATCTCAGCCTTTTTAACGGCGCCGTATTACTTCACTGAGTCTCGCTATCAGCCGTTAAAAGATTTTGCGCCTGTTGCGTTAGTCGTTAAAGTTGCGCATGTTCTTTTAATCCGTGATGATTTGCCAATCAAGAGCATCAAAGAGTTAATTCAATACGCGCAAGCGAATCCCAATAAGTTGACGTTTGGTTCGTCAGGCGTCGGCACGTCGAATTATCTGGGTGCAGCGCTGTTTCAGGATATGGCTAAAGTTCGAATGACCAACGTGCCCTACAAGGGTGGTGCCCCAGCGTTGCAAGACCTGGTGGGTGGGCGAATCGACTTACTGTTTGATGTGCCTCAGGCTGGCGTCGCGTTCATTCAAAGTGGTCGCCTGCGTGCGCTTGGTATTACGACAGATACGCGCTTGACAGCATTTCCAGACTGGCCAACGATCGAAGAGGCTGGCGTTCCGGGTTACGCTTCGTTTCCTTGGGCGGGCGTGATCGCACCTGCAAAAACATCGGATGCCGTTGTTAAACGGTTGAACCAGTCCGTGAACGACGCTTTACGGGCGCCTGATTTAATCGAACGATTTACTGGCATGGGCTTGAATATTGCGGGCGGTACTCCGGAAAGCTTCAGAGCTTTCATGGAATCAGAAAGCAAAAAATGGAACCCCATCATCGAGACCTTGCAAAAACAAGGTTTATAAAAAATGGATTGAAAGCCAAGTGACTTTCAATTCATTTTTAGTTGCCCGATCGTATCGTGAGCACGCGCTAGGCGATGTAGGTTTCGAGTACGCCAATTTGAGCGACTTCGGCCCGTACGATATCTCCTGACTGCAGGTAAAAGGCCATCGGATCTGGGCGACCAATGGCAACGCCTTCGGGCGATCCAACTGTAATTAAATCGCCTCGATCTAAGCCAAGTTTTGACCAATGCGAGACCAAGGCTGGAAACGAAAAGATCAAGTCGGTACAGCTTGCTTCTTGACGCACTTCACCGTTGACGGTTAGTTTGACTGTTAGCTGAGAGGGATCTGGCACTTCATCGGCAGTCAAAATCCATGGCCCGAGAGGCCCAAGCTCAGGGTAGTTCTTACCCAACAGAATCGATTGATTCGCCATTTCTTT
Source organism: uncultured beta proteobacterium (assembly GCA_903924715.1). Lineage (GTDB taxonomy): Bacteria > Pseudomonadota > Gammaproteobacteria > Burkholderiales > Burkholderiaceae_B > Zwartia. The sequence goes on along the minus strand of CAIYCP010000335.1, from coordinate 3,884 downwards.
ACGCTGCATCTCACGCGCAGATAAATCGTTCAAGATTGTGTAACCAAAAATCGCCTTCAGGCCATCTTCTTCATTCACATTCGTAGCGGCCGAACCAATCACAGCGGTCGCCTCAACTTCATAGTCAAACCACTGGCAGTTTTCGGGTCTGTGCACTGTTGAGCGCGTTGGCACCATGCTGCTCGCAAGCTTGATGAACCCCATCGGAATTTCGCTATGCAGTTTTGCACCTTGTTTGGTCCAGTACTCGAGTGTTTCAGCGCGATGCGCGGCGAAGTTGCGGCCTCCAGCAATGCAGTTACGCACATTCAAGGGGATCATCCAGGACGTCGTCGCTTCAGCCATCCATAAACTCGAACCACCCTGCCGCGTGGCCCACTCGATAATTTGGTAGCCCTCTTGCAAACCGCGCGCGCCGGCCGCCATAAAAGAATCCATCGTGCGCGGAAACGTTTTGTATTGCCCATGGGCATCCGCAGCTGCTTGCAAATCAAGTACCTTGAGTTCACCTGATTGAGTCGCTGCGACCCCAAGTCGCTCAGCGCCGTCCGTACCACGGTAACGTCCGATTTTCATGATGCTGTCACCTTTAAAATTTTTATGAGTTAGTTTACTGATCAAAGTTTACCAGTTGCTCAAGACGAGCTCTGTAATACATGCTACCTTTCACGAGTCGTTGTGATAGAAAGTAAGAAAAGGAATCGGTTTATGCCTCGGCAATATATCAATACACCGCTCGGTCAATTGCATGTCCGCACCGAAGGCGCGGGGCCTGCATTACTTTTACTTGGATCTGCGGGAAGGTCGGCGCGGATGTTTGATCATTTGATTCCGTTACTTGCGGATCGGTTTCAGTTGATCGCGCCTGACATGTTTGGGCATGGCAATTCGGATCCGTTACCTGCTCGGTGTGATATTGGATCGATTGCGGGATGCATGACAGAAGTATTAGATGCCTATGGTCTTGATCGAGCACATGTCTATGGTTTTCATTCAGGTAACAAGATCGGCACCGCGTTAGCCGCGACTTGGCCAGAGCGGGTAGACGGTCTGATACTCGCGGGGCAAAGTCATTCAATCATCGCGTCCAATGAAGCGCGTAATCGCATTATCGGTGAGCGTACGCAAGAGTATTTCGCAACGCCTACTGCCGCGGACGAGATCTCTAAGGCTTTGGCCGGTTGGGCTACGCTACAACGTCGACTGACTGATTTATGGTGGCCTGACGCGCTGCTGACGTCAGCGCCAGATCGATTGAAGAAGCTTGCTCAGACGCGCACCTATGTGATTGACGAATTGCAATCGTTCGATAGTACGGCAGCGTTATATTCAATAAATTTTTCGTATGATTTAGCTTCAGATTTGAGAAAAATTCAGGCTCGTACACTGGTGTTAGAAATCACAACCCCAGATGAAGATCGCTTGATCGGTCGACAGGGCGCCGCGTTTTGCGCATGCATTGCAAATGCCGAACTTCAGACGCTAGAGGCGCAGGGCTTTCGAATTACCTTGGAAGATCAGGCGCCAGCGCTTGCAAAGATCTTGCGCCAATTCTTCGAGCCGAGCTGATTAATTTGCTTTAATGTCCATGTCTTTCAGAATGGCAGCCCACTTGAGAGCTTCAGCCTGAATGAATCGTGCAAACTCTGGCGGTGTAGAAGGCCTAGGATCCATTCCCTGTGCAATCAAACGGGCTTTAAATTCAGGGTCGTTAACGGTTTGCACCAAGGCGTCGCTGAGTTTCTTTTGTACGCTGGGCGGTAGGTTCGCTGGCCCCACTAGCCCGTACCAGGTTGACATGTCGTAGCCCGGTACGCCCGCTTCTGCAATGGTGGGCACGTTAGGTGCAGCGTTTGAGCGCGTGCTTGTGGTCACCCCGAGCGCACGAAGTTGACCTTGTTCAGCTAAGGCTAAACCTGAGGGCAAATTTGGAAAAGCGAGATCAACGGTTCCCGATAAAAGGTGCGGCATTAGGCTGCCCGCACCTTTGTAGGGGATATGAACCATGTCTACGCCTGAGAGTTGTTTAAATAATTCGCCAGAGAGGTGTAGGGACGAACCAATGCCAGATGAGGCAAAGTTAATTTTTCCTGGATTGGCTTTGCCATAGTCGATCAACTCTTGGAGTGTCTTAAATTTTGAGTTGCCAGGAACGACTAAGACATTGGGCCCTGCTAAGACTTGACCGATTGGTGTGAAATCCTTGATGGGATCGTATTTTGCATCTTTGTAGATGAGCGTATTGGTGACGTGCCCAATAGAAGTGTAGAAAATTGTGTAACCGTCTGGTGTCGCGCGACGAACGGCGTCTGTGGCCAAATTGCCATTTGCGCCAGGCTTGTTTTCTACGATGACCGATTGCCCTAAAATTTTGCTGAAGGCGTTTGCCAATTGTCTGCCAACGGTGTCGGTTGATCCGCCAGGCGTGAAGCCAATCACGATTTTGATTGGCTGGTTCGGATAATCGCTTGTTTGCGCAAGTGAGGTAGTGCTTAAGGCTGCCGCGCCGATTAAGAGGGTCACGCAGGCAAGTTTTTGAAAGCGGTCAATCACGTTTTTATCTCCGGTAAAGCAGCTTATTACAAGGTGTCTGAGGGCAGGCTAGGCAGGATCAAACCAGTTGAAGACATTGAGTCCCCCGTCTACGACTAATTCTGTTCCGGTGACATATCTAGAATAGCGATCAATCATTAGGGTTAAACCCATTGAAGCCACTTCTTGCGCCGTACCAAGTCTTTGCATCGGAATTTTAAGAGCAAGATCGCCCGCTGGTTTAAAGCCGCCCGCAGCAATGGCACCCGGGGTCAGTGCATTGATGCGGATGCCATAGCGGGCCCATGCTTTTGCCAGTTCTTTCACTAGCATCATCATGGCGGCTTTGCTGGTGGCATAGTGAGGTAGATTACGTGGGGTATTTGCATGCAAGGAGGTTAAATAGACCATGCGTCCAGCGATTTTTTCTTCGATCATGTGTTCTCCGACCAGGCGCGCGAGTTCAAAACCAAATTTCACATTGACGTGATACATCGCATCCCAGACTTCACTGCTCACGGTTCTCCAGGTGTCTGTCTCGCGCCTCGGTGGTGAGGCAGAGTGCACGACCATGTGTATTGAGCCTAATGTTTGGTGCGCCTGCTCGTAGACTTGTTGTGCTGCGTCGGGTTTTGACAGATCTATGGCTGCACCTTGTGCCTGATGACCGAGCGTGTGTAATTCAGTCAGGCAACTATTTAAGTGTTCTGCATTGATGTCGACTAAAAATAAGGTGGCACCCTCAGAGGCCAATTCAAACGCCAACGCTTTGCCGATGCCGTTTCCAGCACCGGTGATGATTGCGTTCTCGCCGCTGAGGTAGGGGCTTTTAAGTTTCATGAGGGATCCGTTGATTGAATGTCTGGGCGCCAAGCGTGGGTGATTAGCGGTGAATCAGCAATATACCTAGATTCTGGCAGGTACTCGCACCACTCGGGTTTATAGAGAAATGCAGCCGATTTTCGGTTACGGTTGAAAGGCCTTGATTCAAGCTGCATCTGCCCTTATAAACACACCATAGAAGCTGCAGCGCTTTGTGCGTTGCACAACCGAGGAGCCACAGTGAAAAATAATACATTGATTCGTGGGGTACAGTTATTTTTGATTGTGTTGGCCGGTATTTTTAGTTCGGCAACATCCGCCCAACAAGTTTGGCCGTCAAAGCCGATTCGCGTCATTGTTCCCTTCGCCGCCGGCGGAGCAACAGACCAAGTGGCGCGCTTAATTAGTATTCACTTGAGCACGCAATTGGGTGTGCCGGTTGTAGTAGAAAATAAACCAGGTGCGAATGGTGCAATCGGCGCAGATCTCGTGGCCAAGTCGGGCGCGGATGGCTACACCTTATTGCATAG
>CAIYCP010000334.1 GCA_903924715.1 uncultured beta proteobacterium | reverse complement strand
CAGAACGACTAACAAGCCGAGCAAAACGGCCTCCGGAGACATGATGACATTACCCAAGTACGAAATTTTTGCGCTGCGTTATGCCACCATGCCTAAGCGCACGCGTCGCGAGAACTTCATCACCCACGATCCACATGACGAACCCATGCCCATGGATTATTTCGTTTGGTTGATTCGCGGCGAAGGTAGAACCATCATGGTGGATACAGGGTTCAACGCCGACCAGGCTAAACAACGTGGGCGCGCACTGACTCGCTGCCCCGTGGGTTCGCTGGCGTTATTAGGTGTTGCCCCAGAAGATGTCCAAGACGTTGTCATTACCCATTTGCATTACGACCATGCGGGCAACATCAGCTTGTTACCTAATGCGCGATTTCATATTCAAGACGGTGAAGTGGATTACGCCTGTGGACGACACATGTGCCAAGGCTTGTTCAGACACGCCTACGATATCGAAGATGTGGTGAATCTAGTTCGTCGCGTGTATGCGGACCGCGTGGTGTTTCATAACGGACGTGAGACCCTTTACGAAGGTATTGAACTGATCAAAATTGGTGGCCATACAAAGGGCCTGCAATCGTTACGCGTGCACACCGCGCGCGGTTGGGTGGTACTGGCCTCAGACGCCAGCCATTATTACGAAAACATGGAAAAACCCTCGCCGTTTCCGATTGTGTTTCATTTGGGCGAAATGCTCGATGGCTATGGCATCTTGCGTGACGCAGCGGATTCGCCTCAGCATATCGTGCCCGGGCATGATCCACTGGTGCGGGCGCGTTACCCATTTCATGGTGACCCAGCCAACGACATCGTGGCGTTGCATTTGCCACCGAAGGGCTAACATTTAGTTACACACTAAACGAGAAATACGTATTGCAAATGAGCCCGCACGCCCTTTAAAATTTAGGCATGGAAACACGACTCACTCGCTTAGAAGCCCTCATCCCAACCCTCGCCACGCGCGAGGATTTGGCACGCCTCGAAACTCGCATGTCGGCCTCAATTGGCAGGGTCGAAACAACGTTACACAGCGAAATGAGCAAGCTCACATGGCGCATCATGGCGCTGTTAGCAGGCTTGTTGCCAAGTCTGTTTGCGGCAGCCGTGTACGTGACCAAATACACCAACTAAGTTAAGTATTCCTGAACGATTAGGCTTTTTGAAACCTAAAGCCTGATCGGTTCAACCGGTTGTGCCACAACATTTTGCTGCAAGTGCAAATTAAACGCGCTACAATTGTCACGCTTTTGAGGAGCGTTGCGACGAGTCCGCTGCAGTTTGCCGATTCGCCAGGCTCATAAGCTTCTACGTTACCGTTGGTGCTTTTGCCAACCTTAACGGCGCTCACCCAATCCTGCCAGACAGCGATTGCGGTGGTGCTCAATTTCACCCCAACATCGCATTGCTGAGCAGGCTCACCGGAGCCCTTCTCGCTATGACTGTTGCTATCAAAAAATTTACTGACTTCTACGTGGCCGACCTTGCTCTTGCAGACTGGGGCCGTCGCGAAATCCAGATCGCTGAAACCGAAATGCCTGGCTTGATGGCCACGCGTGAAGAGTTCAGCAAAACCAAGCCGTTGAAAGGTGCCCGTATCACAGGCAGCCTGCATATGACGATTCAAACGGCTGTGCTCATCGAAACACTACAAGCACTTGGTGCTGAAGTGCGTTGGGCATCGTGCAATATTTTCTCGACGCAAGACCATGCTGCTGCAGCCATTGCGGCCGTGGGCACACCTGTGTTTGCCAAGAAAGGCGAAACCTTGGTTGAGTACTGGGAATACACCCACAAGATTTTTGAATGGCCAGGCGACCACCAAGCCAACATGATTTTGGATGACGGTGGCGATGCCACACTGCTTTTGCATCTGGGCACAAAGGCCGAGTCAGATTTGTCGGTGCTGAACAACCCATCGTCTGAAGAAGAAGTGGTGCTGTTTGCTGCGATCAAGGCAACGATCAAGCGTGATCCAAAATGGTACTCAACCCGTTTAGCCCAGATCAAAGGCGTAACCGAAGAAACCACCACTGGTGTCTTGCGCTTGTATAACATGTCAAAGAAAGGCGAACTCGCCTTTGCTGCGATTAATGTCAATGACTCGGTCACCAAGTCAAAGTTTGACAACCTCTACGGCTGCCGTGAGTCGTTGGTTGACGCGATTAAGCGCGCAACCGATGTGATGATCGCCGGCAAAGTTGCGGTCGTAGCCGGTTACGGCGACGTGGGCAAGGGCTCGGCTCAGGCCTTGGCAGCTTTGCGCGCACAAGTTTGGGTCACTGAAATCGACCCGATCTGCGCCTTGCAAGCGGCGATGGAAGGTTTCAAAGTGGTCACCATGGAAGAGGCTGCCGACAAGGCTGACATCTTCGTGACTGCTACGGGCAACTACAACGTCATCACGCGTGCCCACATGGACCGCATGAAAGACCAGGCAATCGTTTGCAACATCGGTCACTTCGATAACGAAATTGATGTCGTCGGCATTGAAAACCTGAAGTGGGAAGAAATCAAGCCACAGGTTGACCATGTGATTTTCCCAGACGGCAAGCGCATTATCTTGTTGGCAAAGGGTCGTCTGGTGAACTTGGGTTGCGGTACTGGCCATCCATCGTTTGTGATGTCATCATCGTTTACCAATCAAACGATGGCGCAGATCGAACTGTTTAGCCGTAACGAACAGTACACTTCGGGTCAGGTCTATGTGTTGCCCAAGCATCTTGATGAAAAAGTGGCTCGTTTGCATCTTGCAAAAATCGGCGCACACTTGTCAACATTGACACCGCAGCAAGCTGCTTACATCAGCGTTAAGCAAGAAGGCCCCTTCAAAAGCGAACAGTACCGTTATTAAGCCACTAGCCGTGCGACCTTGTCTGCAGTGTTAGGCAAGGTCGCCTGGTCAAGCCCGTAGCTCGCTACGTTTTACTCACCCGGAGTTCATCATGACTTTGCTACTTGTCTGGATACTTAATGCAGTTGCCTTATTGGTCGTTGCATATGTCTTGCCCGGCATCGTTGTGGCGAGCTTTTGGTCGGCGATGTGGGCCGCGTTGGTGCTGGGTTTGATCAACATGTTGGTTAAACCTCTGTTTGTGTTGTTGACCTTGCCGATCACGATCGTGACCGTTGGTTTGTTTTTGTTTGTGATCAACGCGCTGATGTTCTGGTTGGCCGGCTCAATCCTCAAAGGCTTTCAGGTCAACGGCTTTTGGTGGGCAGTTGGGGGCGCGCTGTTGTACAGCTTGATTTCTGGCTTCTTGACGAACTTAATCAATAAATAATCAATGACGATGCAAGCTAGCCCGGCCTTTAGCCTAGAATTTTTTCCGCCCCGCGATGACGCTGCTAAACAGCGTCTTGTTGAGGGCGCACGGCAGATGTTGGTCATCGATCCGCATTACTGCAGTGTGACGTTTGGCGCAGGCGGTTCAACGCGCGATGGCACGTTAGATACGGTGCGTGTCTTGCGCGAGATGGGGCGCGATGCGGCACCGCACTTGTCTTGTATCGGTTCAAGTCGCGACGAGCTCAGGGCCTTGTTGCAGTTGTATCGTCAAGAAGGTGTGCGCCGCATTGTGGCGCTGCGTGGTGACATGCCTTCGGGTATGGGTGCCGATGCGGCAGGTGCGTTACGCCATGCTAATGATTTGGTTGAACTGATTCGCAAAGAAACCGGCGATTGGTTTCATATTGAAGTGGCCGCCTACCCTGAGATGCATCCGCAGGCGGCAGGGCCAGAGCAGGATCTGGCGCACTTTGTGAACAAAGTGAACGCTGGTGCAGACAGCGCAATTACGCAGTATTTCTTTAACGCTGATGCGTATTTTGACTTTGTCGATCGCGCGCAAGCAAAGGGTATTGATATCCCGATTGTGCCGGGCATTATGCCAATTACCAATTACACGCAATTAATGCGGTTTTCAGAAATGTGCGGTGCTGAAGTGCCGCGTTGGATTCGTTTGCGTCTGGCTGAAATGGGCGATGACAAAGAGTCGATTCGCGCCTTTG
>CAIYCP010000333.1 GCA_903924715.1 uncultured beta proteobacterium | reverse complement strand
CGCGTTGCCGCGCACGGGCTTGAGTCAGCAAACCTGGTCCATCAACCCGTTTGGTCTGGGCGTTGCCAGCGGCTCACCCACGAGTGATTCGCTCGTACTTTGGACGCGCCTCGTCGCCCCCGCAGTACAAGCAGCAGGGCTAGGCACAGCCACGGTGCCGGTGACCTGGCAGCTCGCGCACGACGCTCGTTTCAGTCGCTTGGCAGCCTCAGGCGTGGCTCAGGCCACGCCTGCCCTAGGTCATTCGGTACACGTTGAGGTTTCAGGACTAGAGCCTGATCGCGTCTATTTCTATCGTTTTATTTCGGGCGCAGCTACCAGCACCATGGGGCACACGCGCACGTTTCCAGCGCCCGAGGCTGAAGTCAAACGCCTGCGCTTGGCCTACGCGTCGTGTCAACAATGGGGTAACGGCTACTACGGCGCCTACCGCCATATGCTCGCTGAAAATCTCGACTTCGTGCTGTTTCTAGGCGATTACATTTACGAATATCCGTCCTCGCGCCCCCTCGAAGTGCGGCCCACCACCGGCGGCTGGATTACAACGCTTGAGGGCTATCGCGACCGTTATGCGCTACACAAATCCGATCCTGATTTGCAAGCGATCCATGCAGCCCACCCCTGGTTGATCACGTGGGATGATCATGAGGTTCAAAATGATTACGCAGGCACACACGAAGGCTTGTCGGGCACACCCGTCATAGACTTCATGGCACGGCGACGAGCAGCCTATCAAGCTTTTTATGAAAATATGCCGGTGACGCGGGCCAGCTTTAAAAACATCATTGCGGGGCACGGGGCAGATGCGCGCGTGCATGCCAGCGTGGCGTACGGCAAGCTTGCAACGCTTTACACGCTTGACGATCGGCAATATCGTGACGTGCAAGCCTGCACGCCCAACAATCGTTCAGGCTCGGCACGCGTCGATCCAAACAAATGCGAAAGCCTCAATCAGCCTGAACGTACCTTGCTTGGTCAGGCTCAAGAACGCTGGCTTGCACAACAGTTTGCCGCCTCGCGTAGCCAGTGGAATCTGCTTGGCCAACAAACCTTGTTTGGCCGTCGCAACTTCAGCACCACAGGCGGGCAATTGCTCAGAAACGATGGTTGGGATGGATACCCGGCGGCGCGCAGACGCCTAACAGATTCAATGATGCAAACCCGTCTGAGCAATCCCGTTGTTTTAGGTGGCGATATTCACGAAAACTGGGTCGGGCATGTTTTATCTGATTACAACAATCCAGATTGTGAAGCGATCGGTGTCGAGTTTTGTGGCACCAGCATCACTTCGCTTTCAAGCTCGACCCCGGCGCAACTTGCCAAACAGCTCGAAACCAACCCACACTTTATCTTTGCCAATGCCGCCTCACGCGGCTACGGCGTCGTCGAACTCACACCTCAGCAGCTCACGACCACGTTAGTCGCCGTCAACGACGCAACCGACCCAAGCACAAAGGCCTTTACGTTGGCGACGTTCGCCGTCGAGGCGGGGCGCGCTGCAATCCAGCCCGTTTGAGCCGTTGCACTTTGGCCAAAAGCGCTATCTCGCCGGCTTAATCCCCATTCAGCACTCAAGAAATACGCCAATCGGAGTATTTCTTCATTTCCAAGAACTCTGTAACCTACGGTCACCAATTAGGGATCTCGCCATGGACGCACCCAATATCGGTCACATTTATCTGGTCGACGATGACGCCTCGATCAGAGTTGCGCTGATGACCACATTCGCACGCCTAGGGTATACGGTAAACGCGTATGAAAGCGCTGCTGAATTTCTAAAGCATGCAACACCGGTATCACCCGCAGTCTTGGTGCTTGACATGCGCATGCCTGGTCAAAGTGGCGTTGAACTGCAGGCAGACTTAGCGCGCCATGGTTGGACCACACCCACTATATTTATCAGTGGTGAAAGTTTACCGATTCAGATCGTGCAAGGAATGAAGCAAGGCGCCAGCGACTTCTTATTAAAGCCGTTTTCAATAGAAGATTTGTTACTGAGTATCCGCCGCGCGCTTGATCAAGATCGTGCGATCCATACGGCCTTGATCAAAACACTGCAGGTAGAACAAAACTATCGCCGCTTAACGCCACGTGAACGCGACATCCTTGAAGCAATCCTGGCTGGAAACACAAACAAACAAATCGCAACAGCCGATGGTTCTGCGGCCGCGACCGTCAAACTTCATCGCGCGCGCGTGCTTCAAAAAATGCAAGTCGCTTCACTCGCTGAACTCATCCTGTTATTCAAAAATATTGATATCTCGAAGCTAAAAAGCAATCTTTCTTGACAGCTCTGGCCTACACAATTTTCGAGCCTGAGATACTAGTTAGTCCCCGCGATGTAGCTCAGCAGTTTTCACGTCTAGCACCCACTCGCGCCACAGCGCCACCATCAACGCCATCAACACGGGGCCAATAAACAGCCCGACAATTCCCATTGTTTTGACACCGCCCACCAAACCGAAAAACGTTGGTAGAACGGGGAGCTTCACCGGACCACCCACCAAGCGCGGTCGTAGTGTTTTATCCACAATAAATAATTCAATCGCACCCCAGGCAAACAGGCCTGCGCCTGCAATCGGATTACCCGAGCCCACCAGGTACAGGGACACCAAGGTAAACGATAAAGGCGCACCACCTGGGATCATCGCCATGAAAGCGGTGATCACCCCCAGTAAGACAGGCGAAGGCACACCTGCAACCCAATACGCCACGCCCAGCACGACCCCTTCGCCGATCGCGATGAGCCCCATCCCTGTGACCGTCGCGCTAATCGTGGCCGGAATCACGCGTGAAAATCGCTGCCATCTTAAAGGCAACACGCGTTCGCCCAACACATCGAGCTGGCCAACCATGCGATGGCCGTCTTTATACACAAACAGCAAGGTAATCAACATAAACAACAAGGTCAGCATGATATGAAACGCGTTGCCAGTGGCCGACAAGATCACGCGATAAATATTGCCGATGTGCTGCCCGCTAATCATTTCAACCAACGTGCCAAGTGCGTGGGGTTCGCCTAAAAATTCGGCCCAGTAACTACCCAAGCGCTCGCCCACGTAGGGCAAGGCAACAATCCACGACGGCGCTGCCACACCCTGTCGGTTGGCCGTCAGCAGCCAGGCAAGTAGCTGGCTTGCCTCGTTGACTGAGTAGTACAACGCCAGCGAAACTGGCGCGACCAACACTAACAAAATAAAAACCAACGCACCGCTTGCCGCCAAGGTGGTTCGACCACCACACACCTGAACCCATTTTGAATACAGCGGCCAACTGGCGAACCCGATAATTAACGCAGCCAGTACCGGCACGACAAAGCCGCTAAAAAAATAAACGCCGGCAGCCAGCAATAAAACGAGCAGCAGTCGTGCAACAACATGCACCGGCAAGACGGGCTGCATTAATTCAGCACTCGTATCGGACTACCTGCGGCCCAAGCCTGAATATCTGCCACAACATTGCTGTAAAAAATGGCGAAGTTTTCTGGGGTCACATAACCCAAGTGCGGCGTCAGTAAAGTGCGCGGCGTTTTGCGCCACGCATCCGCTACAGCCAAGGGTTCGGCATCAAACACGTCAATCCCGGCGCCCCCAATTTTGCCTTCGACCAACAGTTTTTGAAGCGCTGCCTGATCGACCAAGCCAGCGCGCGACGTGTTAATCAAATAGGCCGTGGATTTCATCGACTGCAAACTTGCTGCATCCACAATGCCACGCGAACGGTCGCTTAACACCATGTGCACACTAATCGCATCCGAGGTGGCAAAGAGTTCTTGCTTAGTGACAAGCTTGACACCCGCTTTGGCCGCACGCTCTTCGGTGAGATTGGGACTCCAGGCCACAACCTCCATGCCGAAGGCTAAACCGACACGCCCGACACATTGACCCAAGTGGCCTGCGCCGACCAGACCCAAGCGCTTGGCTTCAAGCGTAGGCGGCATGGTGGTTTGCCATAAGCCTTGCTGCATATTGGCCGCTTCTTTTGGAATTTGTTTAAAGAGCGCGAGCAACAAAGACCAGGCGAGCTCAGCGGTGGCGCCTGTACTTCTAGGGTCGCCAGGTGCGCCACAAACATCGATGCCTTGTTGACGGCACGCAACCATATCAACCGAACTATTGCGCATGCCGGTCGTCACCAATAACCGCAGATTGGGCAGTGCCTTAAGTACGCTTGCCGGAAACGCCGAGCGTTCGCGCATGGCAACAATCACCTCAAAGGCCTCAAGGGTCTTGGCCAACTCGGCAGGTTGGATATATTCAGAAAAAAAACTGACGTCTGCATTCAAGCTGTCCCATTTCGCCATGTTGGGGGCGACCTTCAAATAATCATCCAGTACGGCAATACGCATCGTGTGCTCCTGTTTTTGTTTTTACAAAGTGACTGTGCGGCAGTCGATTAATTACTTGCCTGCCGCAAACGTTTTTCGATCTCTTCGCGCGGAATCGCGCCACCTACTCTCGATCCATCGGCAAAAAATAAACCTGGCGTACCACGCACCATCAGTTTTTGACCAAGCGCAACCATTTGATCAATCGGTACCTCACAGTCTGCGCTCTCAGGTACTTTGTTTTGCAACATCCAAGCTTCCCAGACTGCGGCACGATCAGAAGCACACCATACATTACGCACTTTTTGAGTTGAGTCGGGCGACAAGATCGGATACGGGAAAGTATAAATCGTGACGTTGTTCATGCCTTCAATTGATTTGCGCAATTGTTTGCAGTAGCCACAATTGGGATCTTCAAAAATTGCCATTTTGCGCGAACCATCGCCACGCACCTGTTTGAACGACAACTCAAACGGCAATTGATCAAACGGCATTTGTGCCAAAGAGTCTTGACGTTCGCGGGTAATGTCGCGTCGCGTTTTGGCATCAATCAAGGTGCCATCCAGAACAAAGGTCACCTTCTCGTCTGTGTAAACCAAATCCATACCAAGTTGCACTTCATATAAACCGTAGGGCGTCTGGCGCACGCCACTAATAGGCGGATTGCCGAACCGTTCAGCAAACAGTGTTTGAACTTCTTGCGTTTTAAGGTCGGCATCGGTCGACGCCACAGCCGCATTTTGAGCCCAGGCCACAGACAGGCTGCCCATCACCAGCGCTGTCGCGAAACACAGAGTCTTGAACAAATTTTTTAACATCACAACTCCTAACGAGAGGCACTAACAATCAATTGGCGCTTAAGCATCGGCAATCGATCAACCAGCGTCATCCCTATATTGCGCAACCAGGCCGCTGGGGCATTTTGCGCGTCAAATAATCGATGCAAGCCATCCGTCACCATACGCATGGCCAAGACGGGTTCAGCGCGCGCACGGCGATAGCGCCTGAGCACCATCGGATCGCCCACGCCACGAAAAGCTTCGCGTTCAACAAGCGTGCTCACGAGCGCCTGCACATCGCCCAAGCCCAAGTTTAATCCCTGGCCGGCCAGTGGGTGTAAGCGATGCGCGGCATCTCCAACGAGGGCAAGACGTTCACCAATCATTGGAGACTGATTTAAGGACAGAGGAAATGCACTGAGCGGACCACGCGGCGTCAGTTCGCCCAAGCGACCCGAGGTGAGTTCAGCCAATCTCGCGCTCAACTCAGTGGCTTGCTCGCTTGCAGGCAAGGCCAGCAACGCTTGCGCAAACGTCTCTTTAAGCGACCAAACCAGCGACACTTGCGCACCCGCCTGAGTCGCGGGCATGGGCAGCAAGGCCAACACACCTTGATCGTTAAACCATTGAAACGCAGTCCCTTGATGCGGCTGCGAACAGTTCAAATGCGCGACGATCGCCGTCACGCCGTAGGGTTTGATCTCAACGGGCAAACCTGCCGCAGCACGTAAGGGTGACTGCGCGCCATCCGCCGCAATCAATAATTCGGCCTGCAAAACAGTGCCTTGCTCGGTCGTCATGCAAACCTCAGCATCTGACCTTGTGTAGTGAGAAAATTTTTCAGTGACCCAGTTCAAACCAAAAATTTGTACCGCTTGGGTCAGCACACGCTCGAGTTCGCCTGACTCAACAATCCAAGCCAGTTCAGGGATTGCCGCCTGCCAGGCATTTAAGTTGACCCGCCCGGCGCCATCACCATGAATCTCCATCGCCTGCACCGCAGTCAAGCGTTGTGCCTCAAGCAAATTCCAAACCCCAATCGAGGTTAAAAACTGTTGGCTCGCAGGCGAAATCGCGTACACACGCGGATGAAAAGCCTCAGGTGTCACGGGTGCAAACGTTTGACGGGGTCCAACCAAGGTCACCTGCTGCCCTTGGCGTGCCAAGGCAAGTGCCGTGGCCAAGCCCACAATACCCGTGCCACAAATAACAATGGGTGTCTTCACCTGTGCCTCATCGTGCGCTGGGCGCGCCGGCTTGTTTGGGCCACAACACCCACATTTGTCCGGCCTGTTTCATGCGACCTGCTTGCGCACCTGCAGCCTCGCCAAACCCCCAATAAAAGTCGGCGCGCGCAGCACCTTTAATGGCAGTGCCCGTATCTTGCGCAAACACGAGTCGATTCATCACCTGCGTTGAGGCGGGTTGAGTGGTGGCTAAAAAGACGGGCGTGCCTAACGGCACAAAATTCGTATCGACCGCAATTGAACGCTGCGCCATCAAAGGCACGCCGTACGCCCCCTTCGGTCCGATTTCTGGATCGGTGATCAACTCTTCTTTAAAAAATACCAAGGCAGGATTTGCGTTGAGCATCTCAGGCACGCGCTTGGGATTGCGCTTGGCCCATTCGCGAATACTTTGCATCGACGTTTGCGACAACTGCATTTCGCCTTTATCGGCCAACCACTTGCCAATCGAGATATAGGGATGACCGTTATGGTCAGCGTAGGCGACGCGAATCGTTTGCCCGGCGCCGGGCCCATCATTTAACTGCACCCGGCCTGAGCCCTGCACCTGCAAAAAGAAATTATCCACGGGATCATTGACCCAGACGACGACCGGAGGCTTGCGCCCCGAGGCCTCGAGACTTGCGCGGCTATCGTAGGGAACCACTCGGTTGCCTTCTAATTTTCCACGCACACGTTTGCCGGCAAGTTCTGGGTAAACCTTGCCCAAATCGATCGTGAGTAAATCAGACGGTACGGTGTATAGCGGCCATTGATAGACCCCACCCTGGTTGCGAGAACCAAAAACCAAGGGCTCGTAATAACCCGTGACAATGTTGCTGGCGGGTTTTCCGTCTGCGCCCTCGAGCCGCCAGGGGGTCAGCCACGTTTGTAAAAACTTGCGAACGGCCTCAGGGTTATTGGCAGCTGGCGCGCGCGCTGGGTCAGTTGCGGCTGCGCAAACAGGCTGCCAAGCACGCGGCGTGGCGCGCGTTGGCCCAGCCAGGTTGATTGCGGTTGGGCGCACGAGGCCGGCACAGTTACGTAAAAAAGTGGTCCACACCCCACGCAAATCGTCATTCGCCCAACCAGGCAACTCGGCCCAACCCGCGGGCGCTAACTTGCCACTTAAGGTACGGGTCGCGCTGTCTGAAACAGGGGTGTCCGGCACGGTGACTGGCGCCTCGCTAGCTGCCGGCCGAACGTCAGGCACTTGCGGTGGGCTCGAACAAGCGGCCAAGATGGCCAGCAAACCCAACAATACCCCTCGAAGAAAAATATTTTGCATCGCCAATGACCTTGTTTTTAGCCTATTTCACGTGTTTGACCGCTTGCTTGGCCCTAGGCTCAATGCAGTGTGCGTGGCATCGCCAGCACGAATTCAGGGATGTCGACCTCGAAGGGTACGCCGTTTTCACCCACGCAATGATAGCTGCCACGCATGGTGCCCACGGGCGTTTTAAGCGGGCAACCACTGGTGTATTCAAAGGTTTCGCCAGGGCCAAGTAGCGGCTGTTGCCCCACCACACCCAAACCGCGTACCTCTTGAGCTACCTGCTCGCTGTCGCTAATGACCCAATGCCGACTGATCACCTGGGCGGGCCGTTCACCGGTATTCGTGATGCGCACCGTGTAGGCAAAAACAAACTGCTGCTTGGCTGGATCCGACTGATCCGGCACAAAACGCGGCTCGACCACGACCGTTAACTCAAAAGGTTTCACAATGACATCCAAAGAAAACTGCAATAATGGGGCTAACTTGTTTTGGTGTTCATACATCATGCCAGAAATGACCGCGCTACCAAAAGCACGTATTGCTCCTAGCATTTTATCTGCTGACTTCGCCCGTTTGGGTGAAGAGGTCAGAAATGTTGTGGCAGCCGGGGCTGACTGGATCCATTTTGACGTGATGGATAATCATTATGTGCCCAATTTGACCATTGGGCCCTTGGTGTGTGAAGCCATTCGCCCCCACGTCAGCGTACCCATTGACGTGCATCTGATGGTTGAGCCAGTTGATAGCTTGATTCCCTTATTTGCCAAGGCGGGGGCCAATGTCATCACATTTCACCCTGAGGCCTCGCGGCACGTCGATCGTAGCCTCGCCCTGATTCGCGATCAAGGCTGTCAGGCAGGATTGGTCT
>CAIYCP010000332.1 GCA_903924715.1 uncultured beta proteobacterium | reverse complement strand
CTAATTCGTCATGCACCTGCATCACCATTTTTGTTTGTAGCTTTTCGTGCGCCAACCAATTCTGCACAGCCACCATTGCGAGCTTGATCAGATCAGCGGCGGTACCTTGCATCGGCGCATTAATCGCAGCGCGTTCAGCACCTGCTCGTCGAGCCCCAGCCGCATTAATGTCGGCCAACCATAAACGCCGACCAAAGACGGTTTCAACGTACCCTTGCGCATGCGCTAAGGTACGCGTCTCAGCCATATATTGCGCCACGCCTGGGTACCGGGCGAAGTAACGATCAATATAAGATTGCGCAGCATCGCGCGTGATCCCTAGATTACTGGCCAGGCCGAACGCACCCATGCCGTAAATCAAACCGAAATTAATCGCTTTGGCAGCGCGACGCTGGTCTGAAGAAACGTCTTGCAGGCCAACGCCGAACACCTCAGAAGCGGTTGCCTTGTGAATATCTTCACCCGCCGCGAACGCACGCTGCAGATTGGCGTCGTTTGATACATGGGCCATCACACGAAGTTCGATCTGCGAATAATCGGCCGAGATGATCACACCGTTCGTCGCCACAAACGCCTCGCGTACGCGACGGCCTGCCTCTGAGCGCACAGGTATGTTCTGCAGGTTCGGCTCGGAGGAGGCTAGGCGACCAGTAATCACAGCCGCCTGCGCGTAGTGGGTATGTACCCGTCCCGTCGAAGCATTCACCATCTTGGGCAACTTGTCGGTATAGGTCGATTTCAGTTTTGCGAGCCCACGATATTCAAGCAGCACCTGAGGCAAGGGATAATCTTCGGCGAGCTTGGTCAAGACGTCTTCATCAGTCGACGGCGCACCACCCGGAGTTTTTCGAACAACCGGCAATTTCATCTTATTAAATAAAATTTCGCCAAGCTGTTTAGGCGAGTTCAGATTAAACGGCTGCTCTGCGATCGTGTAGGCGCGTTGTTCGAGTGTGAGCAACTCTTGGCCAAGCACATGACTTTGTCGACCAAGCTCAGCTGAGTCAATCATGACCCCATTACGCTCGATCTCAAACAATACGCGCGATACCAGAATTTCAAGTTGATAAATGTATTCAAGCGGCGCTTGCGCCCTCACCTGCTCGCGCAACACATTGTGTAAGCGCAAGGTGAAATCAGCGTCCTCGCAGGCATAGTGGGTGGCTCGTTCAAGATCGACTTCATCGAACCCAATTTGATGCGCCCCTTTGCCGCACAGCTGCTCGTAAGAGGTCCCTTTAATCCCCAAGCAGCGCAGGCAAAGATCCTCAAGCCCAACGCCACGATGCGACTCAAGCACATAGGCCTGTAACATGGTGTCATCCGCTACGCCACGTAAATCAATCCCTTCGTTGGCGAACACATGGGTATCGTACTTTGCGTGATGCAACAGCTTGGTTGGACGCGGATCTTCGAGCCACGCTTTCATCCGAGCTAACACTTCAGCGCGCGGCAATTGGTCTTGCGCATCGGCGCCACGGTGCGCCACCGGGATATAACAAGCGACACCAGGCTCAACAGATAAAGAAATGCCGACTAAACGCGCCAACATCGAATCCAGCGAGGTGGTTTCCGTATCTAGCGCGACGCAGGAGGCAACAGACACGCGTGCCAACCATGCGTCGAGCGTGGCCCAATCCGTCACCATCTGATAATCAATCTGCTCAGGCGCAGCTGGACGCACAACTTCTGCTGCCACACGATTATCGCCAGTCGGGACACGCGTTGGTTCACCGGTTAACTCACGCAGCCACGACTTGAAACCGTAACGCTCAAACAAGCCAGTCAACGTCTCTTTATCATGCGCCTGCGGAGCAAGCGTCTGAATGTCAGCCAACTCTGCCTCGAGCTCACAATCTGTTTTGATTGTTAAAAGTTCGCGCGTTAACGTGAATTGACTGATCGCCGCGCGTAAATTTTCGCCCGCAACGCCTTTGATTTCGGCCGAACGTTCAACGAGTGTTTCAATCGAGCCAAATTCATCAATCCACTTGGCTGCGGTTTTAGGCCCAACCTTTTGTACTCCCGGCACGTTATCAACGGTATCGCCAACCAGCATTAGATAATCAACAATTCGGTTGGGTGCCACACCAAATTTACGCACCACCCCCTCAGGGTTGAGCTCTTCATTTGACATCGTGTTCACCAACGTGATGTGGCTCGTCACCAACTGCGCCAGGTCTTTATCACCGGTTGAAATGACTGTATGGATATCTTGCTCTTGCGCGCGTTGCGCCAGGGTACCGATCACAT
>CAIYCP010000331.1 GCA_903924715.1 uncultured beta proteobacterium | reverse complement strand
CTACTTGCCGGCGGACTACTGGGTCTGGCGGGCGCTCTGGCTCAAGGGCTCTTTCGAAATCCGCTCGCTGATCCGTTTTTACTCGGCAGCGCCTCAGGCGCTTCAGTGGGCGTCGCACTGGTCTTGGTGAGTGTTGGGCTGTCGCCTGTCGCGACGCAATGGTTTATCAAACTCGGGCTCACCGGTGCAGCCTTTCTTGGCGCAATACTCGCTGTATTTTTAACCTTAAGTTTGGCCCGCGGTGTTCAACACACCCTGCGACTTTTATTAGCGGGCGTGATCGTCGGAGTGGTATTGGGGGCGCTCACTTCATTGCTCTCGTTAACGCACCCCGATATTTTGCAATCCATGCAAGCCTTTATGCTTGGTTCAACGGCCTTTGTCAGCGGCTCGGCATGCGCAATCATGGGCGTCGTCTGGTTGGTCTGCAATGCCTTTGGGATCGCACTGTCTAGGGTCTTAGACGCCTTAGCCTTGGGCGAAGCCACCGCGCTCAGCTTAGGACTACCCTTGAACAAGCTTCGTGTGGTCTTAATTGGCATTCTCGCCTTGGCAACCGGAACCGCAGTCGCGCAAACTGGTCTGATCGCTTTTGTTGGTTTGGCCGCCCCACATCTTGTCCGTGCAATCGTCCGCGTCCGCTACGCTTGGCTACTGCCGCTCGCGAGCCTGATGGGCGCCTTACTCTTGTCCCTCGCAGATCTCTTGGCGCGCGGATTAATCGCACCCCAAGAACTCTCTGTGGGCGTGCTCACCGCGATTCTAGGGGGTGGCTATTTGATGTGGCTCATGAATCATCAAGGGCCAACCCATGACTGATTCAAGCGCCACGCTCAATGCTGTGACCCTCGCCTTCGAAACGCGAAGCGTAGAGGTCAAACGCGGTCAAAGCAGCGTGATCAAGGGCCTGAACCTAAAAATATCAACGGGACGCTGGTGCGCCATCGTGGGCCCCAACGGGGCCGGTAAGTCTTCATTGCTTTTAGCGTTGGCGGGGGTTCTGCCTTTTCAAGGCGAGATACTTCTGTTCAATCAACCCTTAAGACAATACGCTGCGCAACAGCGCGCGCGTCGCGTCGCGTGGCTTGCACAGAGCTCGGTGCAAAGCGCTGACGATCTGACTGCCTATGATGTTGTAATGCTGGGTCGAATCCCGTATCAATCTTGGCTGAACGGACAAAGTCAGGCGGATCATGCGGCTGTCGAGCACGCCTTAAAACTCACGCACGCCTGGGACTGGCGCAACCGAGCGCTTGGCACGCTGTCTGGTGGCGAAAAACAACGCGTGTTGCTGGCCCGACTACTCGCTGTTGAAGCAGACGTCTTATTGATGGATGAGCCGTTAGCAAATCTTGATCCTCCCCACCAGGCCGACTGGATACAACTCGTGCACGGCTTAGTCGCTCAGGGCAAAACTGTGGTCAGCGTTTTGCACGACGTAACGCTCGCCCTATATGCCGATGATGTGGTCGTGATGTCTAACGGACAAGTTCAATATGCGGGCAAGCGCGACGACACTAGCTTACACAGCAACATAGAAAACGTCTTTGAACAACGCATTGCCATACAACCTCTCGGCAACGGCTGGGTGGCCTTACCAAAACTCGTTTAACACTGGATATTTTGATATGGAAATTGTTTTACCCCCAACCGAAAAACCTTACGATAAATCAACCGGCGAACGCAGAGGCTTGTTGATCATCAACACCGGTGACGGCAAAGGCAAAAGCACCGCTGCCTTCGGTTTGGCCATGCGCGCACACGGGCGCGGCAAAGCAGTGAAGATTTTTCAATTTATGAAAGTGCCGAGCGCGCGCTTTGGCGAACACCGCGTCTTTGAACAATTAAATGTACCGATCGAAGGCTTGGGCGATGGCTTTAGTTGGAAGAGTCAAGATCTTGAACATTCGGCACAACTTGCCCGCGACGGCTGGGCCAAGGCAAGCGCAGCGATCTTAAGCGGCGATTTCTTTATGGTGACACTAGATGAACTGACCTATCCGATTACCTTTGGCTGGGTTCCTCTCGAAGATGTGCTGCAGACCTTACGTACACGTCCCCCTGAAGTACACGTTGTCATAACGGGCCGCCGTTGTCCGGCAGAAATCATTGAGATCGCCGATACCGTCACCGAGATGACCATGATCAAGCACGCCTTCGATGCGGGCATCCCTGCGCAACGCGGGATAGAAGATTAATGCCCGCATTGTTCGAAGCTGAAAACAAATGACCGCGCGCTGCGTCATGGTGCTTGGCACCACAAGCGGCGCTGGCAAAAGCTGGCTTGCAACGGCGCTGTGCCGTTGGTACGCGCGACAGGGTTTCAAAGTCGCGCCCTTTAAAGCGCAGAACATGAGCAATCATGCGCGTGTCGTCGCAAACGCACACGGCTGGAGTGAAATCGGTTCTGCTCAGTATTTTCAAGCGTTGGCGGCAAGTTGCATTCCCGAAGTACGGATGAATCCCGTGCTCTTGAAGCCTGAGGCCAATTCAATGAGTCAAGTGGTACTGCTCGGTCAAGTCAACACTGAGCTGACCCAAACACCTTGGCGCGAGCGCAGCGAAAAACTTTGGCCTTACATTACTGAAGCACTTAACGCTTTACGCGCAGAGAATGATGTCGTGATCATTGAGGGTGCGGGTTCTCCGGCTGAAATCAATTTAATGGATCGTGACATCGTCAATCTACGGGTCGCGCAGCACGCCCAGGCGCGTTGTTTACTCATCACAGACATTGATCGAGGCGGCGCTTTCGCGCACTTGTATGGCACGTGGAGTTTGCTACCTAAAGCAGATCAAGCACTGATTCACGGCTTCGTATTAAACAAGTTTCGCGGAGACGTCAGTTTATTAAGCCCTGCTCCAGAACAGCTTTTAAAGTTAACCGGAGTGCCGACTGTCGCAACGCTGCCTTTCTGGCGCGAACATGGCCTACCCGAAGAAGACGGTTTGTTTGACGATCGCAGTCTGCCCTTTGCTCAGGACGCTCGAACGGTTGCAATTATTGCGTACCCTTGTGCCAGCAATCTTGATGAATTTGAACCTCTCAAAAAAATACCCAATCTACGACTGGTATGGGTGCGTCAACTCAATCAGCTATCGACACTCACAACAAATGACTGGTTAATCTTGCCAGGTTCTAAGCAGACCAGCGCTGATCTCAGTTGGCTACAGGAACAGGGTTTAGCGAATGTTGTACAGACTCACGCTGAACATGGGGGGGCCGTACTCGGCATTTGCGGAGGACTTCAAATGTTAGGTCAACGTATGCTCGATCCGCATGGCGTTGATGGTACCGCTGAGGGGCTTGGGCTACTGCCTGTCGTGACTGAGTTTTCTAAGATTAAAGCCGTTCGGCACAGTGAAGTACGGTTTGCTTCAGTCTCTGGGCCTTGGGCCGCACTTTCTAACATCAAGTGCCGAGGTTATGAAATTCATCAGGGGCATACACAATCAGCGGCCGGTCAAGCGCGCGAAGTCATCAACGATCTTGCTTGGCAAAGCGTCTCGGGCGCAGTGTTAGGCCTTTATCTTCACGGTTTGTTTGAAGACCCAGTTGTACTGGCTGCGTTGTTCGGTGTACAGGCACCCACCTTAGATCATGTCTTTGAGGGCTTAGCGGACCACCTCGATCGCAATAGCGACGCTGGCTTTCTGAAACAATTAATTGCTTGATTAAGCACAGGTTTAACGTATGAATTTTAAGCAACCGAAAATTCAAGACTTACACCAGCCTGCGCTCTTCGCACAGCTGCAACAAAAACTCAACAATAAAACCAAACCAGTGGGTTCGCTGGGGCAGTTAGAAACACTTGCTCAACAACTTGGCCTGATCTTTCAAACAGAGTCGCCTGTACTGCAAGCACCTCAACTTGTCGTCTTTGCCGCCGATCACGGCTTGGCAAAACATGGCGTATCGGCCTACCCCAGTGATGTCACCTGGCAGATGGTGAACAACTTTTTAGCCGGCGGTGCGGCAGTCAGTGTGCTTGCCCGCCAACATGGCTTAACACTCACCATTGCCGACTGTGGGGTGATGCACACTTTCACACCACAACAGGGCTTGCACGACTGCAAGGTCGCTTACGGCACCGCTGACTCCTCCCAACACGCCGCCATGTCTGCCGAACAATGCGCGCGGGCCATCTCAAACGGGCAAGATTTGGTCAAATCCCTATCCGGCAATGCACTGTTGTTGGGTGAAATGGGGATCGGTAATACGTCAGCCGCCTCACTGCTGCTTGCACGACTCGCCGACCTACCCATTGAACAATGCGTCGGTGCGGGTACCGGCTTAGATCAACAAGGTATCGCCCGCAAAACGAAAATTTTGCAGCAAGTATTAAATCTACACGCGCACGCGCATGAACCGTTACAAGCGCTCGCGGCTTTTGGCGGCTTTGAAATTGCAACTATGGTTGGCGCTATCTTTGAGGGTGCTGTCAGCAATCGTGTCATTGTCGTAGATGGCTTTATCACCAGCGCGGCGGTATTGGTTGCCAGCAAAATAGAGCCGCTGGTATTACAACGTTGTGTGTTTGCGCACCTCTCTGACGAACGTGGTCACGTGCTGCTGCTCGAGCAACTACAGGCCAAATCTTTGCTTGATCTACAGTTGCGCTTAGGAGAAGGCTCGGGTGCTGCGCTGGCGTGGCCCTTACTCGTGTCGGCCTGCAACGTACTGACTCAGATGGCCAGCTTCGAATCAGCGGGCGTCTCGCTCGCTGATTCATAAAAAGGAAGACACTTTATGCAGTTCGTGCGGCACTTTTTACTAGCGTTGCAATACTTTACGCGTATCCCTTTGCCTGAAAGCGTAGCGCAATGGGTAGGCTTTAACGCCACGATGCAACGGGCCAGCTTGGCGCATTTTCCAGGCGTAGGGTGCATCATTGGTTCATTAACCGGTGCGGCATTCTATTTGTTTGCCGCGCTGCTTCCATCTGTCAGTACGACACCTTGGCTCGCGGCCTGCCTCAGCACAGTCCTCAGCGTGATGCTCACCGGCGCCTTTCACGAAGACGGCTTAGCCGATACGTCAGACGGCTTGGGCGGCATGGTCGCGCGGGATCGTGCCCTCGAAATCATGAAAGACTCGCGCATTGGTAGCTATGGCGCAACAGCACTCGTCTTGGCCCTCTCAACTAAACTCGCGCTACTCACAATGCTGGGGCAAATCAATCTTTCACTTGCGGCATGGAGCTTGTTTGCGGCACACGTTTGCTCAAGAGTCATGCCTCTACTCATTGCGGCACGCCTACCCAACGTTGGCGACGATGTCACGACCAAAACCAAACCTCTCGCCAACAAAATTCCCCTGCAGACGTTACTCATTGCATCGGTCTGGCTACTGCTCGCCGACTTCGCCTTTGCGTCACAGCATTCACCCACCCTTTTACTTTGGGGAACAGGCTGTAGCCTTTTTGCATTGGCGCTGATGCTGCACTTACTGAGCCGTCGCTTAAACGGCTTTACAGGTGATACGCTCGGCGCCACTCAACAAGTATGCGAACTCGCCTTTTATCTAGGCGTACTATTGGCCCTAGCTCAATGAAACTTTGGCTCGTGCGCCATGCGAAACCTCTGATCGCAGAGGGGCTCTGTTATGGTCAGCTCGACATCGCAGCCGAACCAAGTGCAACTCAGCAAGCGGCAAAAAAAATTGCCCCGCTCTTGCCCAAGAATGCCATGCTCTACAGTTCTGGTCTGCAACGGGCTCGACAACTTGCGCAAGCCTTGCATACGTTACGCGATCACCTCGTGCCCGAAATCGATCCACGATTAAATGAAATGGATTTCGGCACCTGGGAAGGTATCGCTTGGGATGCGATTCCTCAAGCTGCCTTTGATACATGGATAGCCGATTTTGATGCGCATCGATTTGGCGCAGCGGAAAGCGTGCGAGACCTGCTCACTAGAACAAGCCAAGCGCTCAGCGCGTGCGCTTCCCACCAGGATGTGATTTGGGTAACTCACGCTGGCGTTATTCGCGCAGTGAACTATATAAAACAATACGGCCTAAACGCGCCTGCAACCAGCGACAAATGGCCCGCCAAGGCACCCGCCTTTGGCGACTATCAATGTCTAACTTTTTAGCGCAGCCACCACCGCGTCTCCCATCTCTGCGGTG
>CAIYCP010000330.1 GCA_903924715.1 uncultured beta proteobacterium | reverse complement strand
GACGTTCTTCCACCAGAGCTGAGCCAATTTCGGATAATCAGGAACGTTAGTGCCCGTTGGGGTCCATGCAACCCGAGCTGGGCTGCGATAGAACTCAATCAGTCCACCGTACTTGTTGGCATTTTGAGTAAAGAAATCACTGCGGATATCGCTATCACGAATAAAGGTCAGACCAGTGATCGATTTTTTCAGTGAAGTCGTTTTTGCCGTAATGAACTGAGCATATAGCCAAGCTGCAGCCACTTTGTTAGCGTCATGGTCTTTAAAGAATGTCCATGAGCCTACGTCTTGGTAGCCGTTTTGCATGCCTTCTTTCCAATATGGACCATGCGGGCCAGGTGCCATCCGCCATTTGGGGCTGCCGTCTGCATTCACCACCGGCAAACCTGTCTTGGTCATATCGGCCGTAAACGCGGTGTACCAAAAAATTTGTTGCGCAATCTGGCCTTGGGCAGGGACAGGTCCCGACTCGCCAAAGGTCATACCCATCGCCTCTTTTGGTGCAAACTTCTTCATCCAATCGATATACTTGGTTAAAGCATAGACCGCTGCAGGTGAATTAGTCGCACCACCGCGCGAGACCGAGGCGCCCACTGGCGTGCACTTGTCGTCTGCGACACGAATGCCCCATTCATCAATCGGCATACCATTTGGAATCCCCTTATCAGCAGTACCTGCCATTGATAACCATGCATCCGTAAAGCGCCAACCTAATGAAGGATCCTTCTTGCCGTAATCCATATGACCATAGATTGGCTTACCATCAATAGTTTTCACGTCATTAGAGAAGAAAGCAGCGATATCTTCGTAGGCACTCCAATTCTTGGGCACCCCAAGCTCATAACCATACTTGGCCTTAAATTGATCTTGTAAGTCTTTGCGTGCAAACAAATCTGCGCGAAACCAATACAAGTTTGCAAACTGCTGGTCTGGAAGTTGATACATCTTTCCGTCAGGTGCAGTTGTAAAACTGGTACCGATGAAATCCTTTAGATCAAGACCAGGATTGGTATAGTCTTTGCCTGCACCTGCCATATAGTCAGTGAGCGACAAGATCTTGCCATAACGATAATGCGTACCGATCAAGTCAGAATCAGAAATCCAACCGTCATAGATTGACTTGCCCGATTGCATAGAAGTCTGCAACTTTTCAACAACGTCGCCCTCTTGAATCAAGTCATGTTTAACCTTAATGCCAGTGATTTCTTCGAAAGCTTTAGCCAGCACTTTAGACTCATACTCATGAGTCGTGAGCGTCTCGGACACTACTGAAACCTCGGTAACGCCTTTTGCTTTTAATTTTTGCGCGGCATCAATAAACCACTGCATTTCGGCTGCTTGCTGATCTTTAGTCAGCGTGGAAGGTTGAAATTCGGAATCGATCCACTTCTTTGCTTCAGGTGCACCTGCATGGGTCATACCAGCCATTGCATACACCGTCGCAAAGACTAGTGCTTTGTATCGCAGTTTCATCATCGTCTCCTGACAATTCTCCCCGTTTATGAAATAAATATTGAACCCCTCAGGGAAATACGTGGCTCAATACTAGTAAAAACTTTTAAGCCAAACACTTATCCACGACGCAAGACAAACAACACAAACAACATCGAGCACACAAAACTCACCCAAACACTAGGCTCTTGCGTCAAACTCAACCAATCCATCAAACGCGCCGAGATCCCAACAAAGACCAAGTTGATGTACGCCGCACCCAATAGACCAATAAAAACTCGATCTCCACGTGAGGTCTCTATTGGCAAAAATCCTTTGCGTGTGACAGAGGGTGATTTGATTTCCCATACCGTCAAACTAAAAAGCATTAGCGCAATGCCTATAAAAAAAATTGCAACGGGCATTGTCCAAGCCATCCAATCGAACATAGCGTCTCCTTTGCGTTACACGCGCCCCATCGCAAAACCTTTTGCGATGTAATGCCTGACAAACCAGATGACAATCGCACCCGGCACAATCGTCAGAACGCCCGCAGCCGCCAAGGTAGCCCAATCCATGCCAGCTGCCGACACTGTTCGTGTCATGGTGGCCACAATCGGTTTCGCGTTGACGCTTGTTAACGTTCTGGCAAGCAGCAATTCAACCCAGCTAAACATAAAGCAGAAAAAAGCAGCGACACCAATTCCAGCCTTAATCAAAGGCATAAAGATCGTCAAGAAAAATCTAGGAAAACTATATCCATCGATGTATGCAGTCTCGTCAATTTCGCGCGGAATACCCGACATAAAACCTTCTAGGATCCAAACTGCAAGTGGCACGTTAAATACCAAGTGAGCAAGCGCAACACCCAAATGAGTATCCATCAACCCCACGGCGCTGTAGAGCTGAAAAAAAGGCAGTAAAAATACTGCTGGTGGTGTCATACGATTGGTCAACAACCAAAAAAAGACGTGCTTGTCACCGATAAACTGATAGCGAGAAAAAGCATAAGCGGCTGGCAATGCGACTGTTAAAGATATCACCACATTAATCGCGACGTAGATCAACGAATTGATGTAACCCGAGTACCACGATTCATCTGTGAGGATAGTTTTATAGTTTTCCCAAGTTAGCGCGTGAGGAAAAAAAGAAAAGCTTGAAACAATTTCTTCGTTAGTTTTGAACGACATATTGATCATCCAATAAATGGGCAATATGGCGAATATCAAATAAAGTAGTAAAAAAATTGTACGCTTCTGAAAACGAGGCTTGTTCATTGAACTAGTCATCCGTACCTTCTTTGTCGGCAGTGCCAACTCGTTGCATCCAGTTGTAAAGAACGAAGCAAAACAACAAAATAATCAAAAAGTAAATTAATGAGAAAGCCGCAGCAGGCCCTAGATCAAACTGCCCAACGGCCTTTTGCGTCAAATACTGACTCAGAAACGTTGTTGCATTACCGGGCCCACCGCCCGTCAAGACAAAAGGCTCGGTATAAATCATGAAGCTATCCATAAACCGAAGCAAGACCGCGATCATCAGTACGCCGCGCATTTTGGGCAACTGGATATAACGGAAGACTGCAAACTTACTGGCACCATCAATTTGTGCCGCCTGATAGTACGCATCTGGAATAGAGCGTAAGCCCGCATAACAAAGCAAGGCGACCAACGGCGTCCAGTGCCAAACATCCATCACCAACACGGTTAACCAAGCGTCAAGAGAGTTGCCGGTGTAGTTGTATTCGATACCCAGTCGTTGTAAAGCCACACCCAACAGCCCAATATCACTTCTGCCAAAAATTTGCCAGATCGTACCAACGACATTCCAGGGAATCAACAGCGAAAGCGCAACAATCACCAGCACTGCAGAGGCCCGCCAGGTCTTGGCAGGCATCGAAAGCGCAAGCAAGATTCCCAGTGGAATTTCAACCACGAGTACTGAAAAAGAAAAAGTCAACTGCCGCCAAAGCGCTTCGTGCAGATCACTATCACGCATGACACTGGCGAACCATTCAGTGCCCACAAAAACGCGACGCTCGGGCGAAATAATATCTTGTACAGAATAATTAACGACTGTCATAAGTGGCAGGATTGCCGAGAACGCCACACAGAGCATCACAGGTAAGATCAAAAACCACGCCTTTTGATTAACCGACTTCATGCGATCATCTCCTCATTTTTATAAAAACGCGTGTGAGGACTCATAATCTTGAACCAGACTGACGTACCCACCGCGGGAACAAATGTCTGGGCAGGGAGCCGCGCACGAATGATAATGGGTTCTGTCTGAGAACTTGGATCGATCGTAGCGGTGAGCACCCAATGGGTACCGACGTCCTGCGCACGGATCACACGCACGGGTATGGCACCTTCTTGCTGTGGCTGCGCTAACTCTACGTACTCAGGGCGCACCCCTAAAACGAAATCCGTCAAAGACGCTAGTTGCAGCTCTTTTGCCTGCGCCGGCATCTCAAGTGCGTGAGCACCCAGCATAATTTGCTTACCCTCAAAACGGACAGGTAAAAAGTTCATCCCGGGTGAGCCGATAAAATTTCCGACAAACACATGGCGAGGTCGTTCAAACAATTCGTCTGCTGAGCCTATTTGTACCGCACGACCACGCGTCATCACTACGATTTCTTGGGCAAAGGTCAACGCTTCAATCTGATCATGCGTCACGTAGATCAGCGTCAGTTTGAGTTCGTGGTGTATTTGCTTGAGTTTGCGTCTTAATTGCCATTTCAGATGTGGGTCGATGACAGTCAACGGTTCGTCAAACAGCACAGCCGACACGTCTTCACGCACGAGTCCTCGCCCTAGCGAGATCTTTTGTTTTGCATCAGCCGATAAGCCTGCGGCTCGTTGATTCAATTGATGACTAATTTCGAGCATTTCTGCAATTTGACCAACACGCTTTGTAATGTGGCTCGATGAAGCGCCGCGATTACGCAAAGGAAAGGCCAGATTTTCTGCCACGGTCATTGTGTCGTAGATGACCGGAAACTGAAACACCTGAGCAATATTTCGCTGCTGTGGAGTCAATGCCGTGACGTCGATACCACCAAAGCTCACACTACCTTGCGAGGGTTGTATCAAGCCAGAGATAACATTTAACATTGTCGTTTTGCCACAACCGGACGGGCCAAGCAAGGCGTAAGCGCCGCCGTCTCTAAACGTCATTTTGAGCGGCAAAAGCGCGTAATCAGAGTCACTCTTGGGGTCGGGTCGATACGCGTGCGACAGATCGAGATCTATTTGCGCCATGTCAGGCAACCTTTTCGAAAGACGCTGACACTTGCTGCGGTGCAATCTTTAAAGCACCATGCTCGTCAAACACGTACGCATGATCGGCATTGAAATGCAGAGCTATGCTCGTACCAAGTTCAAAATAATGCACACCGGTTAATTGAACCACTACCCCGCCCACCGCGGTGCGAACATGTAAAAAAGTATCAGAACCCGAGATTTCGGCTAGCTCGACCGTACCTTTTAAAGAGAGGTCACCTGCGCGCGCTTGCACCCTCAGGGCGTTGGCACGTAGCCCCAACATCATGGTGGCGCCTGGCGATTGAAACGAGATTAAGCCAAACAACAAACCATCACCGAGGTCTAGCTGAAATCCGCTTGGGGCCACATTTGCTGCGATCAAGTTGATCGGAGGATCGCTAAAAGCCCTTGCAACCTGTAAAGATGCCGGACGATGAAAGACTTCGGGGGTTGGCCCATACTGCAACAAATGCCCCCTATCCAGGACTGCAGTGTAGCCACCCAACAAAAGCGCCTCACTCGGCTCAGTGGTAGCGTAGACCACCGTTGACTCGCCGTTAGAAAAAATGTGGATGAGCTCGTCTCGCAACTCTTCTCTGAGCTTGTAATCTAAATTTACGAGTGGTTCATCTAGCAATATAAGGGGCGCGCGTTTCGCCAACGCTCGCGCCAAGGCAACGCGCTGTTGCTGACCACCTGAAAGTTCAGCAGGAAGTCGTTTAAGAAAAGCCTCAATATGCAGTTTCGAGGCCAAGGCTTTGACTTGAGCTTCGATATTTTTTTCGCGACGCAACCGTAAGGGTGATGCAATATTGTCGAACACCGTCATAGACGGATAGTTGATAAACTGCTGATACACCATCGCAACATCTCTTTGGCGCACCGAAAAGCCCGTAACGTCGTGATCATCGACATAAACCTTTCCGGATGACGGCGGTTCAAGGCCTGCCATCAATCTCATCAAGGTCGTTTTTCCAGCTAGCGTCACCCCAAGCAATACGTTTACCGTATTGGGTTGAAGCTCAAGACTCAACGGATAAAGGTGCTGTTCGCTACCCATCCGTTTTTCGATTTGTTGTAATTTTAAGCGCATTGTTCGCGCACTCCCTTGTCCTTGAACCATTGCTCGACTGCCTGACGTTCGCTCGGGTTTATATGCAAACCTAACTTGGTGCGTCGCCACAGCACATCGTCAGACTGCCGCGCCCATTCGTGCTTGACGAGGTACCGCAGTTCTACATCGTACAACCCTGGAGCAATGAGTGATCCTAAATCTGAGAGGCGTGTTGCGCCGGTCAGCATGGCGTTCAAACGGGTTCCATAAGTTCGAGCATACCGGACACAGAGACTTTCTGGTAACCAGCCGTAGCGGTTGCGCGTTGCAGCAACAAAATTGTTAAAGTCCTGAGCAGGGTGTTGTGATAGCGTGGTGCTTGGACCAAGATCACCACCAGGCAACGGAGATTTAGCCGTCCAAGCTGGGGCTTGATTAGATAAAAACGGTGCGAGTAACTCAGCGGCTTGCTCTGCTAATTTTCTATATGTCGTGATCTTTCCACCCCAGACTGAAAGTAGAGGTGCCATTTCCGTATCTAGATCCAAACGATAGTCGCGAGTGACTGCCGAGGGATTACCCGAGGCATCGTCAAGTAGCGGTCGCACGCCTGAATAACTCCAGATCACATCGTCTGATGTGATGGTCTGACGCAAATAACGACCGACCTGCTCGCATATGTAGGCGCACTCCGCTTGGTCCATCTCAACCGTACCAATCTCACCCTGATGATTGACGTCTGTCGTCCCGATCAAGGTAAAGTCAGTCTCGTAAGGGATCGCAAAACTGATACGTCGATCAGTATTTTGAAAAATATAAGCGAAGTCATGCGTAAATAATTTTTTTACGACGAGATGACTGCCCTTGACCAAACGCAAGGGGCGAGTACCAGACCGATGCGCCTGCATCTGCAAAAACTTGGCTGCCCAGGGACCCGCAGCGTTAACTAATGCACGCGCCTTAATCCTCAGTGGAGTTGGCTCTGTGCCGTGCGTC
This sequence comes from uncultured beta proteobacterium, assembly GCA_903924715.1. Lineage (GTDB taxonomy): Bacteria > Pseudomonadota > Gammaproteobacteria > Burkholderiales > Burkholderiaceae_B > Zwartia. Next base: position 1,720 of record CAIYCP010000330.1, on the reverse strand, counting down.
TGCGACGCAGCAAAACCTGATTGCAGGGTCAGTGTCCAGTGATCTTTAGAGCGAATAGCGTCTACGCAAGCCGTCTGGGTCATAATCGTAGCGCCGCGCTCGTGCGCATCGAGCGCGTTCAACACGACAAGGCGGGCATCGTCGACCCAACCGTCCGAATACTCAAACCCTTTGCTGAAGACAGGTTTAAGCGCCTCGCCCGCGGGGTGACGCTGCAAATTGATGCCTTGCGACGCAGGTAAGACGTTGCGCTTAGCCAGATGATCGTACAGAAACAACCCTAAACGAATCATCCACAAGGGCCGCATGCCGCGGTCGTGTGGCATCACAAAACGCAAAGGCCACATGATATGCGGTGCATTACAAAGTAGTACTTCACGTTCTTGTAGGGCTTTACGCACTAGGCCAAACTCAAAGTACTCAAGGTAGCGTAAACCACCGTGTATTAATTTGGTCGAAGCTGAAGATGTGTGCGAGGCAAGATCGTGCTGCTCGCACAACATCACCGACAACCCTCTACCGGCAAGGTCGCGCGCAATGCCCGCACCATTAATCCCACCACCAATCACAACTGCATCAAACTCTGTTCGCATTTGAACATTTACGCTCTTTATTGTTCGTATGTACTTATACGCTCTTTAATTGCGAAATCGATATGAGTAAAAACCCGTATTTATGTTCTTTTTTGTCTTTTTTGCTGTTGCAATATCGTTTTTGTGTGATTAAGCTTGTGTCAAAACATTCATTCATCCATCTTTGGCAACCACCATGACCCCCAATCCAAGGCAATTGCAATTGATTGAATCTGTGCAATCCTCGGGATCGGCCTCTGTCGAGGATCTGGCTGAGCGCTTTGGCGTGACCCTTCAAACGGTACGCAGAGACCTCAAACAACTGGCTGCTGCGGGTTTTTTAGTCCGTTTTCATGGTGGTGTGCGCCCTGCGAACTCAACGACTGAAAATATTGCTTATCGCAAACGAAAAATTCTCAACTCACAAGCGAAACAACGCATTGCGAAAATGGTCGCAAATTCTATTCCCGACGGTTGCTCATTGATTTTGAATATCGGCACCACCACCGAAGCTGTTGCACAAGAGCTTATCAACCGAAAAGGCTTGCGCGTCATTACAAACAACCTGAATGTTGCCGCAATTTTGTCTGACAATGTCGATTGCGAGGTGATTGTCGCAGGGGGGGTCGTCCGGTCTAGAGATCGCGGCATTGTCGGCGAAGCGACTGTCGAATTCATCACACAATTTAAAGTCGACATCGGTTTAATTGGCATTTCTTCTATCGAGACGGATGGAACCTTAAGAGACTTTGACTATCGTGAAGTCAAAGTCTCTCGCGCCATTATTAAACATTCAAGGCAAGTCTGGCTTGCTGCAGATAGCAGCAAATTTTACCGACCCGCCATGGTAGAGCTTGGGCACATCAACGAACTCGATCGTCTGTTCACCGACATGGAACCACCTGAACCGTTTAGAAAGTTGTTTGAGGATGCTGGATTGCAGTGCGATATCGCACTGCCCTAGTGACTTCAAGCACTCAAGGACTCAAGCCCACTAGACGCGCTTGAGAGGGTTCATTCAACATCCCACAAGCCATCTATTTCTTCACTAACTTGCAGGTGCTTTCAGATAGCTTGGTAAAGATATCTTCGCCCTTTAGGTTCGCAATGATGTTGTAGTAATCCCAAGGCCCTTTCGACTCAGATGG